>JAQBQI010000255.1 GCA_028287085.1 Myxococcaceae bacterium | reverse complement strand
GGCCACGCGCCGGGCGCGCGGGGCGGGGCCGCGCCGGTGAGGGTCGGGTGGTACGCGGGGGCCGCCGCCGCGGCGAGCGCGGGGACGCCGGGCGTGACGACGGCGAGGGGCACGGTGCGCGCGGGGGCGCTGCCCTTGAGGGCGGCCTCGAGGGTGACCGCGGCCGCGGCGGCGTCGGGGAAGCGCTGCGCGGCGTCGCGGGCCACGGCGCGCGCGAACCACGCGTCGAAGCCGGCGGGGACGAGCGACCCGACGCCGAGCTCGGCGGCGCGCATCGAGGCCGCGGGCATCGCCCCGAAGAGCATCTCGCGCATCATGGCGGGGACGTTGGTGTTGGCGCCGGTGGCGGAGTTCCAGAACGAGCGGCCGGTGAGGAGGTAGAAGGCCACGAGGCCGATGGCCCAGACGTCCGTCGGGGGGCCGATGATCCCCTGGGCCTCGCTCTGCTCGGGGGCCATCCACAGGGGCGTGCCCATGCTGCCGGTGGCGACGCCGCGCGCGTCCTGCACCACCTTGGCGATGCCGAAGTCGAGCACCTTCACCATCACCGACGCGCCCTCGCGCCGGGTCGACGCGAGGAAGATGTTCTCGGGCTTCACGTCGCGGTGCACGAGGCCCGCGCGGTGGGCGGCCCCGAGCGCGTGGCACACCTGCCGGAGCACCTCGTAGGCCTCCGCGGGGGGCATCGGGCCGCGCTTCTCCACCCGCTCGAAGAGGGTCTCGCCGTGGAGGAGTTCCATCGCCAGCCAGGGCACGCCCGACGACTCGTCGACGCCCGACGCGATCACCTCCACCACGTGGTCGCTCTCGATGCGCGAGCCCGCGCGCGCCTCCTCGGCGAAGCGCCGGCGGTTGTTCGGGTCGGCCACGAACTGCGGGTGCATCAGCTTCAGCGCCCGCTCGCGCCCGGTGCTCAGCTGCTCGACGACGTACACCGAGCCCATGCCCCCGTCGGCCAGCGGGCGCACCACGCGGAAATCGTGGGCGAAGAGCGATCCGGGCGAGAGCTGCGCGAGCGTCGACATGGCCCCATTGAATGGAGCGCCCTCCGCAACTTCACAAGCGAACAACGCTCCCCCCGGTGCCGCGGTGGACGCCGCGAGCCCGCGTCGGATACGACGGCCGCCGCCCATGCTGTCCACCTCCGCGATCTTCCTCGCGGCCGCCGTCCTCGCGGTCACGCTCTTCCAGCGCATCGGGCTCGGCTCGGTGCTGGGCTACCTCGTCGCGGGCGCCCTCATCGGCCCGTCGGGCCTCGGCCTCGTGCGCGAGGTGCACGAGACCCTCCACCTCGCCGAGTTCGGCGTCGTGCTGCTGCTCTTCGTCATCGGCCTCGAGCTCCAGCCCAGCCGCCTCTGGAAGATGCGCCGCGACGTCTTCGGCCTCGGCAGCGCCCAGGTCGTGATCACCGCGCTGCTCGTCGGCGGCGCCGCCGTCGCCCTCGGCGCGCGCCCCGCCGCCGCGGTCGCCATCGGCGTCGGGCTCGCGATGTCGTCGACCGCGCTCGGCACGCAGCTGCTCGGCGAGAAGCACGAGCTCGGCACCGCCCACGGCCGCACCGCCTTCGCCGTCCTGCTCTTCCAGGACGTCGCGGCCATCCCCGCGCTCGCGCTCATCCCCCTGCTCGGCGCCGCGACGGCGCCCGCGACGCGCTCGCCCGCGCTCCAGGTGGCCCTGGTCGCCGGGGTCATCGCCGCCCTCGTCATCGGCGGCCGCCTGCTGCTGCGCCCGGCCTTTCGCGTCGTCGCCAACGCCCACAGCCACGAGCTCTCCACCGCCTCGGCCCTCCTCGTCGTCGTCGGAACCGCCATGGTCATGCGCGCCGTCGGCCTCTCCATGGCCCTCGGCGCCTTCATCGCGGGCGTGCTGCTCGCCGACTCCGAGTACCGCCACGAGCTCGAGGCCAACATCGAGCCCTTCAAGGGCCTGCTGCTCGGCCTCTTCTTCATGGCCGTCGGCATGTCCGCCAACCTCCGCGTCATCACCGCGCGCCCGCTCGCCGTGCTCGGCCTCGCCCTCGGGCTCGTCGCCGCGAAGGCCCTCGTGCTCGTGCTCCTCGGCCGCCTCGTGGGCCTCCCCCCGCGCGCCCGCGCCAGCCTCGGGGTGGCCCTCTCGCAGGGCGGCGAGTTCGCCTTCGTGATCTTCACCGTCGCCGAGACGGCGGGCGTGCTCGGGCGCGCCACGGCCGAGCTCCTCGTGGTGGTCGTCACCCTCTCGATGGTGCTCACGCCGCTGCTCTTCCAGCTCCGCGACGCGGTCTTCCGGCGGCTCGACGCGGGCGGCGTGCCCCGCGCCTTCGACGCCATCGACGACGACGGCAGCCGGGTCATCATCGCGGGCTTCGGCCGCTTCGGGCAGGTCGTCGGCCGCGTGCTGCGCTTGAAGCGCATCCCCTTCACGGCCCTCGACGCCAGCGCCACGCACGTCGATTTCGTGCGGCGCTTCGGCAACAAGATCCACTACGGCGACGCGTCGCGGGTCGACCTCCTGCGCGCCGCGGGCGCCGAGCGGGCCTCGGTCTTCGTGCTCGCCATCGACGACTTCGAGGGCTCGATGCGCGCCCTGCGCGCCGTGCAGGGCGCCTTCCCCAAGCTCCGCGTCGTGGCCCGCGCGCGCAACCGCCAGCACGCCTACGCGCTGCTCGCCGCGGGGGTCGAGACGGTGATCCGCGAGAACTTCGCGGGCAGCCTCGAGGCCGCGCGCGCCACGCTCGAAGAGCTCGGCGTCGAGCGCGCCGACGCGCGCCGCACGGTGCGCCGCTTCGGCGCCTACGACGAGAAGATGGTGCGCGAGACCTACGCCCAGCGCGACGACGAGAAGGCCCTCATCGAGTCGTCGAAGAAGTACGCCGAGGAGCTCGAGCGCATCTTCCAGCAGGACGAGGAGAAGGCCCCGGAGTGAGCGCGCCCCGCTTCAGCCGGCTGCGCGGCGCCTTCCGGGTCGGCCCCGAGTTCTTCGCCCGCGCCGGCGCCCTCGCGCCCGCCGCCGCGCCCGCGCCCCGCGGCGTCGTCGACGCCCTCGACGACCTGTCCAACCCCGGCCTCGACGTCGCGCGCGTGCACCCCGCGATCGTGCCCTTCTTCGTCGACACCGCCGGGCTCGACCTCTCCGTCCGCAGCCGCTGGCGCTTCCCCTTCTCGCTGCTCTGGCCCCTGGCGCGCCCGCTCTTCGCCCTCGTCGGGCAGTTCGTGCTCCCGCGCCGCGACGCGCGCATCACCACGCGCGCGCTCGCCCTCGACCCCGCCGTCGACGGTCGCCCCGACGCCCGCGGGATCGTCCGCGAGTACGCCGGCTCCGGCGCCGTGATGCAGGTCGTCGCGTACGCCACGCACCGCCGCGGCGCGACCCGCTACATGCACGCCACCTTCCCCCTGGTGCTCGGTCACGTCGCGGGCGTGCTGCGCCTCGACCCCATCGGCGCCGACGCCGACGGCCGCCTCGCCGTCGCGCTCACCAGCGCCGCCCGCGACGGCGACGACGCCGGCGTCTGGTACGTCACGCGCTTCTTCGCGGTGCGCGTCCCCTTCGGCGAGACGCTGCGCTTCTGGGCCCCGGGGATGTCCGGCGCGCCCGCCGACCTCGACCCCGTTGCGGTGGCCGGCGCCACCCTCGTCGCCCGCCACGAGCAGCGCCTCTGCGGCGCGCTCATGGTCGCGCACGACTACGGGTTTCGCCCCGCGCGCGGCGAGGGAGAATGAACCGCAAGGGCGCAACGGGTCGCAAGGATGAGAAGGGATGGGTGATGAGGTGTTCGGACCCTGAGAACTCCTCGTCCTCGTCCTCGTCCGCCCTAAACCCCTTCTCTCCCTTCTCATCCTTGCGACCCTTGCGCCCTTGCGGTTCATTCTCCCCGCTCAGCCCGCGTGATCGTGGGCCTCGATGGCGAAGCTGAACTTCACCGCGGGCACCCGGAAGCACAGCGGAACGGCGTCGCCGACGATGGCCCGCGCCGCCCGCGAGACCACCTCACCCGCCATCGGCTCGCAGGCCTCCACCGGGATGCCCAGGTGGATCTCCTGGCGCGACACCCGACCGCGCAGGGGCTGGGCCGACATGGCGCGGTCCTGCGGCACGCAGTAGGCGAGGAAATCCCGAAACTCCCCCCAGCACTCGCGCCACGGACCTTCGAGGGCGGGCGCCGCGGCGGGGCGGAGGGTGGCCTCGCAGTCGGGGGCGCTCCCGTCGCCGGGGGCGAGCGAGACGCGCACGGCGCCGTCGGCGTCGCGCACTACCGCGGCGCGATCGAGCACGTGCATGGGCATCGCCTCGGTGAGCAGCCGCGCGCCGAGGGCCACCGGGGTGCTGGTGACGGCGTTGGTGACGAAGTAGATCCCGCGGAAGCCGGTGCGCGGGTCGGCGACGTGGATGCGCCAGTTGGTCTGCACCGGCGACGGCAGCAGGCGGCGCAATGGTCCCAGCAGGCCGAAGCCGAAGTGCCCGTGCTGGTAGGTGAGGAAGCTGAAGAGCGCCCAGCGCCCGCCGGGACCGAGGCGCTGGAGCTCGAGGCCGGGCGGCACGAGGTGCTCCACCCGCGCGGCGGGCACGAGGTAGTTCACGTAGACGACGTCGGTGATGTCGCTGCGCATCTCGACCTCGGGCAGCGGCTCGAGCAGCGCGCCGAAGAGCCGGCTGTTGGCGAGCGCGTCGGCGAGGCGCGCGAGGGGGCCGCCCGACGGGTGGCGCCACGGCGCGAGGCGACCGTGGGTCTCCGCGGGGCGGTGGCGCAGCAGCACGCGCTCGGTGACGAGGCCCAACCATACCTGGAGCAGTAAGAATCCCACCGCGTTGGCCACCGAGACGAAGCCCGGCGGCGGGCGCAGCGACGGCGGCAGCAGCGCCGCGGAGACGGCCACCGCCATCGTCGCCCACAGCGGAAACGACAGCCAGGTGAGGGTGCGGGTCCAGGCGCCGCCGCGGGCGAAGCACCAGGTCCAGCCGAGGGCGGCGAGGGTGTAGAAGAGCGCGCCGTAGCCGGCCGTCAGCGGGAAGGCCCAGCGCTCGAAGGCCAGGTACGCGGCCGCGTCGACGCGGGCGAGCGCGACGCCGCGGGTGATCCACAGACCCTGCGCGAGCTGGTCGGGGACCACCGCGACGAGGGTGAGGGCGAGGGTGGCGACGGCGGCGGGGCGCGGGATCCAGCGGGCGCGCACGAGGGCGACGGCGAGCGCGAGGTCGGCGAGCGCGCAGAGCTGCCACGGGAGCCAGCCCAGGCGGAAGCGCCACGGGTGCGCGGCGACGACGGCGACGCGCTCGAGGTCGGAGTGCGCGGTGCCGCCGGGGAGCGCGGGCAGCAGCAGCGCGGCCATGGAGAGCAGCGCGAGGCCGTGGACCACGAAGTTGACGAGGAGGGCGCGCTCGAGGGCGCGGTCGGCCGGGGTGTACGTCGTCGCCGGGGTGGTGCTCACGGGGGCGCCGCGAGTGTCGACGGCCCCCGCGGCGCGGGTCAATCGGCGGTCAGCGCGCGGGCAGCGCGCCCCGGCAGGCGGGCGACTCGCGGTCGACCCAGGGCCACACGGCGCGGTGGGTGAGCGCGAGCGGGGTCTGCGTCGGGACGATCATCGCGAGGCCGCGGGCGCCGCGCGCGACGACGCGTCCGGCCGCGCCGGGGAGCATCCAGCCGCCGTGGTTGGAGAGGGCCGCGCGGGTGAGGTCGGGCGCGAGCAGCGCCGGGGCCAAGAGCACCACCAGGCTCCACGGGAGCACCCACGACACGCGCGGGTGGCGCAGCAGCGGGTCGGTCTGGCGCCATCGGCGTCGGGCGTTGCGCTCCCAGAAGAGGGGCAGGGCGACCACGAGGGTGAGGGCGACGGCGCCCGCGAGCAGGCGCCCGAAGAGGGCGGAGGTGCGCAGCGTGAGGCCGTCGCCGGTGAGCTGCAGCAGCGTCGCGCCCACGAGCAGCACGGCGAGCGCGGCGGACAGCACCATCAACACGCGCAGCGGCACGAGCCACGAGGCGGCGGGCCGCGCGGGGCGGGCCTCATCTTCGAGCGGGTGTGGGTTCGTCAGGGCTTTGCTCATGACGGAGTGTGGCCCCCGCCCCGGGTAGGGGGCAACGGGGCCGTCCGTCAGCGGTGGGGCGGGGGAGGGGAGGGCGGGAGGGGGCGAATCAGAGGTCGAGCGCGACCACGCCGGGGAACGACGGCCCGCACGCGGTGTTGCTGTCGACGCGGTTGCGCACGCCCGACGAGCGGTGCACCTCGACGCCGCCGCGGATCACCACGAGGGTCCAGGTGGCGCTCTGGACGGCGCTGGTGAAGGCCTCGGGGCAGACGTAGTAGCGGCCCGGGGTGAACGACGTCGGCCAGAAGATGTTCTCCGGGCCGCGCGTGGTGGTGTCGTCGACGTCCTGCGTGCCGCCGCAGGCCGACAGGTTGCCGTAGTAGATCTGCGTGCCGCAGGGCGGCAGCACGTGCAGGTCCATGTCGCCGTTGAGGCTCCAGGTGAGCGTGAAGCGCAGCGCCCCCTGGCCGACGCAGGTGCCCGAGGCGCAGGCCTGCCCCGCCGAGCACGCGCGGCCGCAGGCGCCGCAGTTGTTGTTGTCGCTCGCGAGGTCGCGGCACACGCCCGAGCAGTTGGTCTGCCCGGCCGCGCACGACACGCTGCACGCGCCCACCGAGCACACCTGCCCCGCGGGGCAGACGCGCGCGCAGAGGCCGCAGTTGGTGTTGTCGTTCTGCAGGTCGCGGCACGCGCCCGAGCAGTTGGTCTGCCCCGCCGCGCACGACACGACGCACGCGCTGTTGATGCACACCTGGCCGCCCGGGCACACGCGCCCGCAGGCGGCGCAGTTGCTCTCGTCGCTGGTCAGGTCGCGGCACACGCCCGAGCAGTTGGTCTGCCCGCTGCCGCACGACACGGTGCAGGCGCTGTTGGTGCACACCTGGCCCGCGGGGCAGACCCGCGCGCAGGCGCCGCAGTTGGCGTTGTCGCTCGCGAGGTCGCGGCACACGCCCGAGCAGTTGGTCGTCCCGGCGCCGCACGACACGGTGCACGCGCCCGCCGAGCACACCTGCCCCGCGGGGCAGAGGCGGCCGCAGACGCCGCAGTTGGCGTTGTCGGTGCTCAGGTTGCGGCACACGCCCGAGCAGTTGGTCTGCCCCGCCGCGCACGACACCGTGCACACGCTGCTCGAGCAGAGCTGGCCCGCCGGGCAGACCCGCGCGCAGAGCCCGCAGTTGTTGTTGTCGCTGGTCAGGTCGCGGCACACGCCCGAGCAGTTGGTCGTCCCCGCCGCGCACGCCACGTTGCAGGCGCCGCCCGAGCAGAACTGCCCGGCCGGGCACACCCGCGCGCAGAGCCCGCAGTTGGCGTTGTCGGTCTGGAGGTCGCGGCAGACGCCCGAGCAGTTGGTGGTGCCCGCGCCGCACGACACGGCGCAGACGCCCGCCGAGCAGAACTGCCCCGCCGGGCAGACGTTGCCGCAGGCGCCGCAGTTGGCGTTGTCGCTGGTCAGCGCGCGGCACACGCCCGAGCAGTTGGTCGTGCCCGCCGCGCACGACACGGCGCACGCGCCGGCCGAGCAGATCTGGCCCGCCGCGCACACCGTCCCGCAGCCGCCGCAGTTGTTGTTGTCGCTGGTCAGGTCGCGGCACGTGCCCGAGCAGTTGGTCTGCCCCGCCGCGCACGAGACCACGCAGGCGCTGTTGGTGCACACCTGGCCCGCGGGGCAGATGCGCGCGCAGGCGCCGCAGTTGGCGTTGTCGCTGGTGAGGTTGCGGCACAGCCCCGAGCAGTTGGTCGTGCCCGCGCCGCACGACACGCTGCAGGTGCCCGCCGAGCAGAGCTGGCCCGCCGCGCAGACGCGCGCGCACGCGCCGCAGTTGTTCGTGTCGGTCTGCAGGTCGCGGCAGACGCCCGAGCAGTTGGTGGTCCCGGTCGCGCACGACACGGTGCACACGCTGTTGGTGCACAGCTGGCCCGCGGGGCAGACCCGCGCGCAGAGGCCGCAGTTGTTGTTGTCGCTGGTCAGGTCGCGGCACGTGCCCGAGCAGTTGGTCTGCCCCGCCGCGCACGAGACCACGCAGGCGCTGTTCGCGCAGGTCTGGCCCGCCGGGCACGCGCGCGCGCACGCCCCGCAGTTGTTGGTGTCGGTGGTGAGGTCGCGGCACAGGCCCGAGCAGTTGGTCGTGCCCGCCGCGCACGACACCGCGCAGGTGCCCTCCACGCAGGCCTGGCCGCCGGCGCAGATGCGCCCGCAGGCGCCGCAGTTGGCGTTGTCGCTCTGCAGGTCGCGGCAGGTGCCCGAGCAGTTGGTCGTGCCGACGCCGCACGACACCGTGCACACGCCCGCGGAGCACACCTGGCCCGCCGCGCAGACCCGCCCGCAGAGCCCGCAGTTGGCCCGGTCGGTCGCGAGGTCGCGGCAGGTGCCCGAGCAGTTGGTCGTCCCGGCGCCGCACGACACGGCGCAGACCCCCGCCGAGCAGATCTGGCCCGCCGCGCAGACCCGCGCGCACAGGCCGCAGTTGTTGTTGTCGGTCGTGAGGTCGCGGCACACGCCCGAGCAGTTGGTGGTGCCCGCCCCGCAGGTCACCGTGCACAGGCCGCCCGTGCAGGTCTGGCCCGCCGGGCAGACGCGCGCGCACAGGCCGCAGTTGTTCACGTCGGTGGTGAGGTCGCGGCACACGCTCGAGCAGTTGGTCGTGCCCGCGCCGCACGACACGGCGCAGACGCCCGCCGAGCAGAGCTGGCCCGCCGGGCAGACGCGCGCGCAGGCGCCGCAGTTGTTCACGTCGGTGGTGAGGTCGCGGCACACGCTCGAGCAGTTGGTCGTGCCCGCGCCGCACGACACGGTGCACGCGCCGGCCGAGCAGACCTGACCCGCGGCGCACGCGCGGCCGCAGGCGCCGCAGTGGTTGGTGTCGGTCTGCAGGTCGCGGCAGATGCCCGAGCAGTTGGTCGTGCCCGAGACGCACGACACGGCGCAGGTGCCGGCCGAGCACACCTGGCCCGACGCGCAGGACCGCGCGCACAGGCCGCAGTTGGCCAGGTCGGAGGTGAGGTCGCGGCAGACGCCCGAGCAGTTGGTGGTGCCCGACCCGCACGACACGGTGCACGCGCCGGCCGAGCACACCTGGCCCGCGGCGCACGCGCGGCCGCAGGCGCCGCAGTTGGCCCGGTCGGTCGCCAGGTCGCGGCACGCGCCCGAGCAGTCGACCTGGCCCGCGAGGCACGACACCGTGCACACGCCCGCCGTGCAGACCTGTCCGCCCGGGCAGGTGTTGGCGCAGGCCCCGCAGTTCGAGCGGTCGGTCGCGAGGTCGCGGCAGACGCCCGAGCAGTTGGTGGTGCCCGCGCCGCACGACACGGTGCACGCGCCGGCCGAGCACACCAGGCCCGCGGCGCACGCGCGGCCGCAGGCGCCGCAGTCGTTGACGCCCGTCTGGAGGTCGCGGCACACGCCGCCGCAGTTGGTGAGGCCCGCGCCGCACGACACGGTGCAGGTGCCGCGCGAGCACACGGTGCCCGCCGGGCACGAGCTGCCGCAGGTGTTGCAGTTGGCGTTGTCGCTGGTGAGGTCGCGGCAGACGCCGGCGCAGTTGGTCAGGCCCGCGAGGCACGACACCTGGCAGGCGCCGACCGAGCAGACCGTGCCCGCGGGACAGGCCGTCCCGCACATGCCGCAGTTGTTGACGTCGGTCTGCAGGTCGCGGCACACGCCCGAGCAGTCCGACGTGCCCGCGCCGCACGACACCTGGCACACGCCGCGCGAGCACACCTGGCCCGACGCGCAGCCGCGGCCGCAGGCGCCGCAGTGGTTGTTGTCGGTCGTGAGGTCGCGGCAGACGCCCGAGCAGTTGGTGGTGCCCGCGCCGCACGACACGGTGCACACGCCCGACGAGCACACCTGGCCCGCGGCGCAGCCCGTGCCGCACGAGCCGCAGTTGTTCACGTCGGTGTCGAGGTCGCGGCAGACGCCCGCGCAGCTCGTCGTGCCCGCGCCGCACGACACCGTGCAGGCGCCGCGCGAGCACACCTGGCCGGCGGCGCAGACCACCCCGCAGGCGCCGCAGTTGAGCCGGTCGGTGTCGAGCTCGCGGCAGGTGCCCGCGCAGTCGACCTGGCCCGCGGGGCACGACACGGTGCACACGCCCGCGGTGCAGATCTGCCCCGACGGGCAGCTCGTCCCGCACGCGCCGCAGTTGAGCCGGTCGACCGTCAGGTCGCGGCAGACGCCCGCGCAGTTGGTCGTGCCCGAGGCGCACGACACGTTGCAGGTTCCGCCCGAGCAGACCTGCCCCGCGGCGCAGGGCCGCCCGCAGCCGCCGCAGTGGTTGAGGTCGGTGAGCGGATCACGGCACACGCCGTCGCAGTTGTTGAGCCCCGCGGCGCAGGAGACGGCGCAGACGCCGGCCGAGCACACGGTGCCCGACGGGCAGACGTTGCCGCAGGCGCCGCAGTTGCCGTTGTCGCTGGTGAGCTCGCGGCAGAGGCCCGAGCAGTTGGTGGTCCCCGAAGCGCACGAGACCTGGCAGGTGCCGGCCGAGCAGACCTGGCCCGAGGGGCAGGCGGTACCGCAGGCGCCGCAGTTGGCGTTGTCGCTGGCGAGCTCGCGGCAGAGGCCCGCGCAGTTGGTGGTGCCCGAGGCGCACGACACCTGGCACACGCCGCCCGAGCACACCTGCCCCGCGGCGCACGCGGTGCCGCAGGTGCCGCAGTGGGCGAGGTCGGTCTGGAGGTCGCGGCAGACGCCGGTGCACTCGCTCAGGCCGGCGCCGCACGACACCTGGCACAGGCCGCGCGAGCACACCTGGCCGGCGACGCAGCGGGTGCCGCAGGCGCCGCAGTTGGCGGTGTCGCTCTGGGTGTCGCGGCAGACGCCGTCGCAGCTGGTGAGGCCGCCGCCGCACGACACGACGCAGCGGCCCGCGGTGCAGACCTCGCCCGAGCTGCACGCGTTGCCGCAGGCGCCGCAGCCGGCGCGGTCGGTCTGGAGGTCGCGGCACACGCTCGAGCAGTTGGTGAAGCCCGCGCCGCAGGTGGTGCCGCAGGTTCCGCGCACGCAGAACTGCCCGAAGGGGCAGGCGTTGCCGCAGGCGCCGCAGTGCTGGAGGTCGTTGGTGGTGTCGGCGCAGACCTCGCCGCCGCCCATCGGACCGCCGTCGGCGCCGGGGGTGGCGCAGGGCATGAGCAGCTCGTTGGAGCAGCGGATGTGGCAGCGGCCCTGCTGGCAGGTGTAGCCCTCCTGGCAGGCGTTGCCGCAGGCGCCGCAGTTGAGCCGGTCGGCCGCGAGCTCGGCGCAGTAGCGCAGCGTGCCGCCGTCCATCCCGGTCGGGGTGCTGCACTCGGTGGCGGTGCCGGTGCACATGAACGTGCACGTCCCGCCCGAGCAGACCTGGTCGGCGCCGCACGCGGTGCCGCAGGCGCCGCAGTTCAGGCGGTCGGTCTGGGTCGACGTGCAGCGCGCGGCGCCCGCGTCGGCGCCGGCGTCACCGGCCGCGCCCGCGCAGAGGCGCTCGCCCGCGGCGCAGTCGGGGATGCACGCCCCGTTCTGGCAGAGCTCGCTCGCGCCGCAGGCGTGCCCGCACGAGCCGCAGTTGGCCTCGTCGGAGCGCGGGTCGGTGCAGCGGTCGTTGCAGGCGTTGAGCGGCGACGGGCAGACGACCGCGTCGGCGGCGACGTCGGCCGCCGCGTCGGAGGAGGCGGCGGCGTCGCGCGGGCTCGACCCGCCGACGACGCTGCTGCCGGTACAGCCCGCGATGGCCCAGAGGGCCGCGGCGAGCAGAAAGAATGGAGGACTCGATGGGTGGCGCATGGGTGGAGTGCGTTCCTTCCGCCCACGAAGCTATGCCGGGAGTCCGCGTTCCGGACAGTCGCCGCCCATGACAAAAAGCGTCAGCAAATCACGGGAAATACACCGTGGTGCGGTGTGGGCGGGGCAGACCTCACCCGCGCTGCCGCGCCGCCCTCTCCATGAATGGAGAGGGCTTCGACGAACGCTCGCGTTTCAGCACGATCTGCGCAGGTGAGTGGGAGCCCTCTCCATTCATGGAGAGGGCGGCGCGGCAGCGCGGGTGAGGTCTGCCGCCCAGCCGCTACTCGTGCTCCCAGGTCGCGGTGGCCGAGAAGGTGAGCTTCGGGTAGTCGCGCTGCGCGACGCCCATGGCCCAGTCGCTCTTGAAGAGGATGACCAGCCGCTTGTCCTGGTCGAGCACGCAGGCGCCGTAGCCCTTGTCTTCGAGGTTCTCGATCGAGGCGCCCTCGCCGCGCACCCAGCGCGCGTGCTGGTAGGGCAGCGGCTCGAGGATCACCTCCACGCTGTACTCGTTCTCCAGCCGGTGCTGGAGCACCTCGAACTGCAGCTGGCCGACCACGCCGAGCACGGGGATCTGCTCCTGGCCGGGGGAGTTGAAGACCTGCACGGTGCCCTCCTCGGAGAGCTGCGAGAGGCCGGCGATGAACTGCTTCCGGCGCGACGGGTCCTTGGCGCGCAGGCGGGCGAAGTGCTCGGGGGAGAAGCGCGGCACGGCGTCGAAGAAGAAGTTCTCGCCCGTGAGCAGCGTGTCGCCGATGCGGAACATCCCCGGGTCGAAGACGCCGAGCACGTCGCCCGGCCAGGCCTCGTCGACGGCGCTGCGCTCCTGGGCGAAGAACTGCTGCGGGCGTGACAGGCGCACGTCCTTGCCGAGCCGCGCGTGGCGCACCCACATGCCGCTGGTGAACTTGCCCGAGCACACGCGCATGAAGGCGACGCGGTCGCGGTGGGCCTTGTCCATGTTCGCCTGCACCTTGAAGATGAAGGCCGAGAACTGCTTGTCGGCGGGGTGCACGAGCCCCTTCGACGAGGCCCGCGGCCCCGGCGGCGGCGCGAAGCGATGGAACTTCTCCAGGAAGGGCTCGACCCCGAAGTTGGTCATCGCGCTCCCCCAGAACACCGGGGTGATCTCGCCCCGCTGGAAGCGCTCGGCGTCGAAGTGCTCGCCCGCTCCAGCCACCAGCTCGGACTCTTCCTTGAAGGTCCGGTAGAGCGACTCCCCGAGGATCTCTTCGAGCTTCGGGTCATCCGCCGCGACGGTGCGCTGCTCGGACATGCTCGCGCCGTGGTCGGTGTTGCGCTGGAAGAGCAGCACCTCGTTGCTCTCGCGGTCGAACACCCCCTTGAAGTCCGGGCCCATCCCGATGGGCCAGGTGATCGGCACGCAGCGGATCCCGAGGAGCTGCTCGACCTCGGTCATCAGGTCGAAGGGGTCCTGACCCGGGCGGTCGAGCTTGTTCATGAAGGTGACGATGGGCGTGTTGCGGATGCGGCACACCTGGAAGAGCTTGCGCGTCTGGGCCTCGACGCCCTTCGCGACGTCGATGAGCATGACCGCGCAGTCGGCCGCCGTGAGGGTGCGGTAGGTGTCCTCGCTGAAGTCCTGGTGGCCCGGCGTGTCGAGCAGGTTGAAGCGCGTGCCCGCATACGGAAACTGCATCACGCTCGACGTGATCGAGATGCCGCGCTGCTTCTCGAGGTCCATCCAGTCGGAGGTGGCGTGGCGGCGGGCCTTGCTCGCGCGCACGGCGCCGGCCAGGTGGATGGCTCCCCCGTAGAGCAGCAGCTTCTCGGTGAGGGTCGTCTTGCCCGCGTCGGGGTGCGAGATGATCGCGAAGGTGCGCCGCGGCGTGTGGCCGTCGATTCCGTCGGTGGACATGGCGCGGGGCACATAGCCCAAGGCCCCGTCACTCGTCCAACAGCACCCGCTCGCGCCCGTGCTCGGCGATGGCGGCGCGCACCCGCCGCAGCAGGGCCTCGCGCCGCGCGGAATACGCCGCCCAGTAATTGGCCCGCTCGAGGCGCTGGAAGGGCAAGCCGTCGCGGCGCACCTCGGCGCGCACGGCGTCGGCGGTCGCGCGCTCGATGCCGGGCAGCAGCCACGCCGGGATGCGCTCGATGCCTTCCAGACCGCCCCGCTCGACCTGCACCAGGTTCTCCTGGAACCACCCGCGGTTGTTGTCGCGGAACACCAGGTCGTCGTGCTCGTCGATGGCGACGTTGGCGGCGTTCCAGCGGTCGAAGTTCCCTTGGAGGTAGTCGAAGGCGATGAGCGCCGCGATCTGGCCCGCGCGCCGCCGGCTCGCGGGCGGGATGTCGTAGCTGGCGCGCATCCAGCGGATCCACTCGTCGCGCGCCTCGGGGAGGTGGAGGCCCGAGTGGTGGAGCACGGGCATCCAGGCGATGGCCACGCCGCGGATGGTTCCGTCGCGCTCGCGGATGAGGTCGCGGTCGTGCGCGAAGCCCTCGATGATGGCCGCGGGCACGGTGCGGCTGACGGCGGGCGGCACGCGGTCGGCGATGCCCAGCACGCGCGCGAGGCGGTAGGCGAGCACCTCGTGCTTCCACCACTGGTGCTCGCCGCGGCGCGCCGGCTTGAAGGCGATCTGCACCCCGTCGCCGAGGTCGCAGTGGAACACCAGCGTGCTGCTGCTGAAGCGGTGCAACACGCGCAGCACCGGGCGCGTGGCCATCTGTTGCAGCAGCGCGTCCTCGTCGACGCCGCGGAAGCGCCGCACGCCGTCGGCCGCGGCGACGGGCGCGTCGGGAGCCGGAGCCACGGCGGCGTCGAGCGCGGCGTCGACGGGCTCGACGTCGCTCGGTGGGGCGCCGGCGTCGACGGCCGAGCGCGCGGCGGCGACCTCGGCGAGCGGGGGCGGCGGCGCGCTCGCCGGGACGCGGGTGCAGCCGATGACCGCTGTCAGCACCGCGAAGGGCCGCCAGTTGGTTCGGGCCCGTCGTCGCTCCATCGCGGCCGACGCTACCTCGACGGACGATCGCCCGCGACCCCGATCGCGTTCTACAGTGCGCCGCGATGTCACCTCCGCGGAACGCAAGCAGCGCGTGGTCGGCCGCGCTGCGCCTCGTCGCCCTCGTGGTGATGTCGGGCCTGGCCACGACCCGCTGCGCCTCGGGCGCGTGCGACCTGAACTCCGACTGCAACGCGGGCACGTACTGCGGCTACGACCACCAGTGCCGCTACGACTGCTTCGAGGACCGCGACTGCGCCGACGGGTCGTTCTGCAACCGCGACCGCGGTCGCTGCCAGTCGCTCAGCGGCGACGCCGGGGTGACCGCCGACGCCGGCAAGAAGAAGGACGCGGGCGAGGTTCCGGTCGACGCGGGCGGGCACGACGCGGGCTTCGACGTCGGTGTCGACGCGGGCTTCGACGTCGGTGTCGACGTGGGCTTCGACGTGGGCTCTCCGCCCGCGGACGTGGGCGTTCCTCCGACGGACGTGGGCTTCCCGCCCGCGGACGTGGGCTTCCCCGCGACGGACGTAGGCTTCCCTCCGGTCGATGTGGGCAACCCCCGCCGCGCGTACCTCGACCCGTGCACCACGGGCGCCGACTGCGTGTCGGGCGAGTGCTACGAGTCGAGCATCGGGGCGCGCTTCTGCACCCGTCGCTGCGGCTCTTCCACGGACTGCGGCCAGGGCTTCCTGTGCAGCAGCCTCCCGGCGGGCGCGACCGCGCGCTGCGTGCCCGACGACACGGGAACGACGTGCGACGCGCGGACGATGGTGCCCTGCGCGCGCTACTGCGTGGGCAACCCGGTCAACGGCGGAATGGCGCACTGCACCCACGAGTGCCGCAACGCCACTGAGTGCCCCGCGGGCTACGCCTGCCAGGACGCGGGCGGCGGCACGAAGGTGTGCATCTCGGCCGAGCAGCCCTGCGAGCACGAGATCGACTGCACCACCAACCTGTGCGTCGGGCTGGGCAGCTTTCAGGGCTGCACGTCGCGGTGCACCAGCGACAGCGACTGCCCGCGGCGCATGACCGTCGACGTCGACGGCATCCGCTTCACGCTGCCGCCGTACCGTTGCCAGCTGAACGCGGGGGTGCGCCTCTGCGTGCCGCCCCTGGAGGCCAACGGGGGCGACATCGCAGGGAGCAACGAGCTCGGTGCTCCGTGCGGAACGGGCGCCTCGCCGCTCTGCCGCAGCGGCGTGTGCGACAGCGTGACCAACGTCTGCGTGCAGGGCTGCACGCCCGTGGGCGGGTGCCCGAGCGGCTTCGTCTGCCGCCCGTGGCTGGATGATGGGGACGTCTACCTGGTGTGTCGTCGTTCGGTGATCGGGGCGGCGACGCTGGGCACGTCGTGCATGATCGGGGCGGACTGCACCTCGGGGCTCTGCCTGGGGACGAGCTCGGCCCCGGGGGCGCCCGCGTACTGCACGCGCTTCTGCAACGACCGGCTGTGCCCGACAGGCACGCACTGCATGGAGATCGGGTCGTCCTTCGACGGGACGATGCTCTCGTTCTGCCAGCCGTAGCGGTAGGCGCGAGGCGGCGCGATCAGCGGACCTGGATCACGCCCGCCATGCCCGGCTGGTGGAACATGCAGCGGTAGGGGTAGAGCCCCGGCGCCGCGAAGGTGAAGGTCGCGGTGGTGCCGGTGCTGGTGTTGACGATCGGGGTCGGGGTGGTGCCCGCGTCGCCGTCGGCCGGTCCGGCGAGGAGGGGGTGACCGCTGAACTCGCCCGTGAACATCACCGTCTGGCCAACGGAGATGGTCATGCAGCGGGGGTTGTACGCCGTGCCCTCGCTGCCGCCGAAGGCCACCGTGCGCGTGCCAGCGCTGCGGTCGACGTAGTTCGCCGCCGCGCAGCCGTTGATCGTCGGAACCGCAGCGCCCGCGTCGGCGCTCGCGCCGGTGTCGGTGCTCGCGCCCGTGTCGGTGCTCGCGCCCGTGTCGGTCGCGGTGCCCGTGTCGGTGCTCGCGCCCGTGTCGGTCTGCGTGCCTGCGTCGGTGCTCGCGCCGGTGTCGGTGCGCGCGCCGGTGTCGGTGCTGGCGCCCGTGTCCGTCGCGGCGCCCGTGTCGGCGACCGCGCCCGTGTCGGCGACCACGCCGGTGTCGATCGTGGTGCCCGAGTCGGTGGTGGCGACGGGGTCGTCGCTGCAGCCCGCGACCATGCCCGCCATAAGAAGTGCCGTCCCAAGAATGAAGTTCGTACGCATCGCTGATCTCTCCCTGAATTCGCGGGGACCTCCCCGCGGCGGCGCAGCCTATATCCCAGATTCCTCGCGCGCGGCAGATTGTCGCCAGCCCCGACCCGACGCGCGGTGCTTCGCGTCTGCGGCGCTTCGTGTAGAGTCCCGCGCCCTGCGCTGCGCCGTCGCGCAACGAGCGTCTCGAGGCGAAATCCCCATGAGAAGTGGTCTGACGTCCGTCCTGGTGCTGGTGATCGCGGTCGGCTGCTCGTCGAGCGCCAACGACCCCCCGACGAGCGTCGACGCGGGCAGCGACGTGACGACGGGCGGCTCCGACGCGCCCCGCGCCGACGCGGGCGACGCCGGC
>JAQBQI010000230.1 GCA_028287085.1 Myxococcaceae bacterium | reverse complement strand
GTCGGGGTGCAGCGCGGCGAGCCAGCCCCCGGCGGGCGCCCCGGCCTCGACCGTCGCGCCCGTGAAGCGCCTCCAGCCCTCGGCGTCGACCTCCACGCGCCCCGCGGCGTCGGCGCGCCACACGATCGCGGCCGAGGTCGTCACCAGCGAGCGGAAGCGCGCCTCGCTCTGCGCCGTCGCGAGGCGGGCGGCTTCGGCGCGCTCGGCGGCCTCCTGGGCCCGCAGCGCCGAGAGCACGAGCTGCTCGTTGGTCTCCTTCAAGAGGTCGAGCAGGCGATCGTGCGAGGCCTCCGTGGGCGCCGGCTTCCCGTTCTCGCTGCGCGTCGGTCGCGTCATCGGCGCCCCGCTACTCCCGCCGCCTCGACCCGGAGGCGGCCCCGGCCTCGCCGAGCGCGGAGATCAACAGCTGCGCGACGGCGTCGATGGGCGAGAGCGTCCCGACGATCCAGGTCTTCGGGCCGGGGCCCTTCTTGACGAGGGTCGGCGTGACGATGACCCGGTCGTCTTCGAGCGCCTGGTACCAGGCGTCGTCGCCCCCTTGCGAGACGTCGACGACGGCGAGCGAGTAGCGCCCGCGGTGGTAGGGCTTGAGCGCCCGGTCGAGGTTGCGAATCGCCCGGAGCGACTCCTGCGAGCTGCTGGTCACGTAGAGCACGAGCTCGAGCTCCGGGGCCCGCGCCGCCGCCGGGCCCTCGACCGCGGGGGGCAGCGACTGCCCGACGGCCGCGCTGATCGCGTCGAGCAGGGTGCCGATGTCGACCGGCTTGCGCAGCACCGTGTAGCCCTCGGCGCCGGGCGGCCGCCGCACGGAGGTCAGCATGATGGCGGCGGTGTTCGCGAGCAGGCCCGCGGCCGTGGCCGACTCGAGCAGCCAGACGCCCGTCTCGCCGGTCAGGTGGTAGTCGGTGACGAGGATGTCGAAGCCGCCGCCGCGCAGGCTCTCCAGCGCGGCCTCGGCGCTGGCCACCGCCGTCACGACGAAGCCGGCGTCGACGAGCGTGTCGGCGATCATGTCGCGGAGGTCGTCGTCGTCCTCGACGTAGAGCAGCCGCGTGGGCAGCCGCTCGGGCAGCATCGACAGCCGCCCGTGGGTCCCGCGCGCCGCGTCACTCACGGGGGAACATCTCGTGGAGCCGCTCGAGCTCCTCGGGGGCGACCGCGAGCTGCATCGGGTGGCCCGCGAGGATGCCCGTGACGTTGCGGAAGGCCTTGCCCAGGTGCATCCCCGAGCCGTCGATGTTGAACTCGCGGATCTCCTTGTCGTGCGCCGAGCCGCGCATCTTCAGGACGGTGAGCGCGCGCCGCATCTCGCCGTAGACCTCGACGTAGCGCAGCAGGATGATCGAGTCGCAGATCGACGAGATGTGCGCCTCGGTCACCGAGGTGCCGCCGAGCAGCGTCGGGGTCGTCGAGGTGAAGAGGCCGGCCATCTCCTGGTCCTTCACGAAGGCCGTGAGGCTGATGACGAACTCGCGGAAGCTGCGCGTGGTGGAGTTGCGCTCGAGCGCCGAGAGGCTGTCGATCGCCACCCGGTTGGGCTTGAACTCCTCGATGATCCGCTTCATGCGGATGAGGTGGTTCTCGAGGGGCATGATCTCGGGGTAGTCGGTGACCACCTTGAGCTGGCCGTCGCGCTCGAGCTGCTCGAAGTCGAAGCCCCAGCCGGCGGCGTTGCGGAAGAACTGCTGCCGGCTCTCCTCGAAGCAGAAGGCGAGGCAGCGCTCGCCCTTCGCGATGCCGCCCGCCATGAAGGCCGTGACCATCAGGGTCTTGCCCGTGCCCGTGGCGCCCGACACCAGGATGATCGAGTCGCGGAAGAAGCCGCCGCCGCACATGGCGTCGAGCTCGTCGCTGCCGGAGGCGATGCGCAGCGTGGTCGACTTCTGCCGCAGCTGGATCGACGACAGCGGGATCACCACCACGCCCTCGTCGCTCACCACGAAGGGAAATTCCCCCTTCTGGTGGTCGGTGCCGCGGAACTTCAGGATCTCGATGGTGCGCCGGCGCTTCTCCTCCTCGAGGGTGTTGCGCAGCAGCACGACGTTGTCGGCGACGAACTCCTCCATCCCGTGGCGCGAGATGGCGCCGTAGTCCTCGGTGCGCTCGGAGGTCACGATGGCGGTGACGTCGAGCTGCTTCAGCGCCGCGATGATGCGGTAGAGCTCGCGGCGCACGGCCGCCGGGTCCTTGAACTGCGCGAACATCGCGCCGATGGAGTCGAGCACCACGCGCTTCGCCCCGGTGCGCCGCACGCAGGCCTCGATGCGCGCGACCAGGGCCGCGAAGTCGAAGGTGCCCGCCTCGATGCGCTCCTCGTCGGCGCGGGGCGAGGCGTCGACGAAGGCCAGGCGGTGCTCGGCCTCGAGGCCGGCGCAGTCCCAGCCGAGGCTGAGCATGTTGCGCCGCAGGTCGGCGGGCGTCTCCTCGAAGGTGACGAACACGCCCGGCTCGCCCAGCGCCGCCCCCTTCACCAGAAACTGCATCGCGAAGACCGTCTTCGCGCTGCCCGCGGTGCCCGAGAGCAGCGTCGAGCGGCCTTTCGGGAGGCCGCCGAAGCCGATCGTGTCGAAGCCCTCCATCCCGGTCGAGAGCTTCACCATGCCGTGCCGTTCGTCAGTCATCGCTGTCCACCTTCGTCGCCGTCTTTTTCTTCTTCTTCCAGCCCGAGGCCCCGGACGAGCGCGTCGTGCTGCGAGAGGTCGCCCACGACCACGCGCACCGGCAGCGGCGCCCTCCGCATCAGCGCCGGCGTGGCGATGATGTTGGCCGCCTCGGCCGCCTCGGCGTCCTCCAGGACGTCCGTCACGCGGAGCTCGTAGCGCCCCGCGAGCCGCGCCTCGCAGAGCCGCCGGAGGTTGGACTCCGCCCGCTCGGCCTTGGCCGAGTGGCCCACCACGAAGAGCTCGAGCTCGTATCGATCCGCCATCGTCGCTCCTCCGGGGGCGCTCACGGCCCCGCTCCGCCCGACCGCCCCGCCCCCCGCGCGCGCCGGCGGTAGTAGCCCGCCAGGTTGCCCATCAGCTCCAGCGCCAGCATCCGCCCCTCGGCGAGCAGCGCCTGCGTCTTCGTCGCCGTCGCGCCCTGCACCGCGCCGCGCAGCGCCCGCGCGTGCACCTCGGTCACCTCGCGCGGGCTCGCGCCGAGGTCGCCCAGCCGGTCGGCGAGGGCACGCAGCTCGCCCGCGAGGCGCTCGCCCTGGCCGCGGTACGCGCGGCGGTCGAGGGCCACGCCCAGCAGGTCGGCGTAGCGCGCCACGATCTCCGCGTGCTCGGCCGGCGCGCGGTCGTGCAGGGGCGCCGCGCCGAAGAGCTGCGCCGTCACCGAGGTGATGCTCGGTCGGGACGCCAGCTGCTCGAAGGCCGCCTGCTCCTCGTCGCTGACCACGTCGCGGTGGGCGCGGTGGGCGTCGTCGGCCGCCCGCGGCAGCCGCAGCGTGAAGACCGTGGCCCCGCGGGCGGCCGCGACCTCGAGCTCGCCGCCGTGGGCGAGCGCGATCTGCCGCGCGACGTAGAGGCCCAGCCCGAGGCCCCGCGACGAGCCCGCGTCGCTGCGGGGCTCGCGCGTGCCGCGGAAGGGGTCGAAGAGCACCGGCAGCAGGTGGGGCGCGATCGCGCCGCGGTTGTGCACCGAGAGCGCGACGCGGGCCGCGTCGGTGCCGTCGAGCGCGACCAGCACCTCGCCCCCGGCCTCGCCGTGCTGGAGCGCGTTGCCGAGCAGGTTCGACAGCACCTGGGAGACGCGGTCGCGGTCCCACGCGCCGGCCGTCTCGCCGACCGTGGTGATCCGCAGCTCGGCGGCGGGGGAGGCGGCGCGGCACTCCTCGACGATCTCGCGCGCGAGCTGCGTCAGGTCGACCGGCTCGCACACCAGGGGGATGCCCTCGCCGAGGCGGGCGCGCGTGAAGTCGAGGAGCTGCTCGATCATGCGCGACATGCGCTCGCCGCTGGAGACGATGCGCGCGACCACCTTCGCCGACCGCGGGTCAACCAGGTCGCGGCGCAGGAACTGGGCGCCCGCGAGCACCGCGCCCAGCGGGTTGCGCAGGTCGTGGCCGAGGATGCCGACGAACATCTCGCTGACGTGCACGGCGCGCGACAGCTCGGCCACGAGGCGGGCGTGCTGCTCCTCGGCGCGCTTGCGGTCGCTGACGTCGTGCGCGATGCCGAGCACCCGCGGCGAGGCCTCGCCCGGGCCCTGGTGCGCGTCGGCCGCGATCGCGACCCAGCGCGGGGCGCCCTCGTGGGG
>JAQBQI010000221.1 GCA_028287085.1 Myxococcaceae bacterium | reverse complement strand
GGCCCCGGCGTGGCGCGACTCCCGCCAGGCGCGGGCGACGGAGCCGACGCCGTCGCGCAGCCAGAGCCCGCCGAGGGCGCTCGCCGAGCGGGCGCCGACGGCCACCGACACGACGCTCAGGCGCGTGCGCGCCACCAGCGCCACGAGCAGGGCCGTGAGCACGAGGGTGTGGGCGCCGGCGGTTCCGACCGAGGCGCGCAGCGAGTCGCCGAGGGTCGAGCCGAGGAGGCCGCCCGCGTTGAGGCCGCCGAGCGCCGCGCGCTCGCCCCACCAGAGGTGCAGCGCCGTGGCGGCGGTGGCGATGATGGCGAGGGTGCCGGCCACGCGGCCCACCGCGACGGGGCGCGTCGTGCGACGGAACATCCGCACCGCGTTGACCCCGAGCGACCACGGGATGAGCAGCGAGGCGGTGCCGAGCGCGGTGGTGAGCACCTCGGCGACGCGGCGCCCGAAGGGGCCCGCCCAGTCGGCCCCGCCGCGGGCGTCGTAGCTGAGGAGCGCCATCGCCGAGAGGGCCGCGAGCGCCGACAGGACGAGCCCCGCGACCTCGTGCCGCTTGGGCTGTGCCGTCGGCGCCGCGTCGCGGCGGAGGTTCATGGGCGGAGAGGCCATGCGGGCCATCAAGCACATTCGCCCCGGCGATGGGAGATTCCGGCACGAGCCCGCGGCGTCTCTGCGCTGTTGATTCCTCCGCGTGGTCGGTTAGGATCGCGCCCCAGTTCGCAGCCGCGGGGTTTCAGGTTTTCAAATCGCGGCGTGAGGAGACGATGCTGAATCGACGACGTGCCGCGGCACTGGCTGGTCTGATGTTTGTCGCGGCGGGGTGTGGCGTCAACGACGACGACATCGAGCACTGGAAGCACACGCAGCGCGGCCCGCGGAAGATCATGACGGTGCTCGTCGGGTCGGGCTACGGGCAGCCGCTGCGCGTGCACGCCGCGCGCGCCCTGGTCGAGATGAAGCACCCCAACGCCAACGGCCTCGAGGTGCTCGCGCTCGCGATGCAGCAGATGCCCGCGGCCGAGCGCGAGGGCATCGTGCACGCGCTGCTGCCCGAGCTGCAGCGCATGATGACGGCCCCGGCCGCCACCCCGGTGCCCGCCCCCACCGAGCCGCAGATCAAGGCCAAGGACGCGGCCTACGTGCTGCTCCGCGGCGACGGCCGCGCCTCCTTCGCGAGCGCCGAAGACCGCGCCGCCCTCGCCAACCTCATCCTCGACTGGGTGCTCGCCGACTTCAACCAGCGCGCCCTCGCCGGGTCGTACACGGCCGAGCAGATCGTCAACGCCGTCGGCCCCACCGCGGCCGAGCGCCTCACGCGCGCGCTCACCACCGACGAGAACGCGCTGCCCGTCTCGGTCGAGATCTCGCGGCTCATCAACGCCGTGGGCTCGCAGCCCGGCAAGCAGGCCGCCGTCGCGCAGCTCGTGCGCAACGCGACCGAGATGGCCGGCGCCGCCGCCACCCCGCGGCTGCGCACCAAGGCGATCCAGCTGCTGACCTCGCCCGGGCGCACGCCCCCCGACGAGGCGCGCATCGTCGCGGCCATCGAGCAGCTGCGCTCGACCTACCTGACGGTGCTCTTCGAGTCGATCAAGACGCTGGGTCAACCCAACGGCACCGAGTACCTGCTCACCGTCGCGCAGAGCGCCGCCGCGCCCATCGAGCGCCGCCGCGCCGCGCTCACCGCCATGACCGGCAGCGTCACCGCGGCCAACACCCCCGCGCTGCTCGCCATCATCAACGCGTGCCCCGCGGGCGCCCCCGTGGGCGGCGCGCAGTGCGACGTCGACCTCCGCGGCCTCGCCGTCGACCGCATCGGCGAGACGCGCAGCCGCGAGGCCATCCCGACGCTCTTCGCCCTCTTCGACCAGGCCAACGGCGTCGCCGCCGACCAGAGCTTCACCATCCGGTGGAAGCTCGGCGAGGCCATCCTGCGCCTCGGCGGCGCGACGGTGCTCAGCGAGTTCATGACCCACCTCGCGGCGCCGCGGTCGGCCCCCTTCGCGGGCTACACCTTCGCGGAGATCAGCGGCGAGGCCCAGGCCATCGGCGACATCTCGCCGCCGCCGCGCGACGCGCTGCGGGCCTTCACCGCCGCGACCCACGCGCAGCCGGTGCGGGCGCTGGCGATGCTGTTCCTGGGCATCAAGGGCGAGACGCAAGACCTCGCGCTGTTGCAGGGCTTCGCGGCCGACGCGACGCCGGTGACGGGCGAGGGCTGGAGCGACCAGCACCTCACCACCGTGGGCGCGGTGGCCGCCAAGGCGAAGGAAAACCTCCAGCAAGCGCTGCGCGCGGCACAGCAGGCGCCGGCCAACGGCGCGCCGGCGCAACCGTAAGGGCCACACACTCATGGGCGGCGATCCGCAAAGCAAGAACCCCCGGCAATTCAACTGCCGGGAGTACCTCTGGGAAACCTTCGAGCAGATGTCGCAGGAGCTCGACGTCACGCTCGACTACCTCATCAACGAGTCGATGCGGCAGTACGCGCGCGGCCGCGAGCGCGGCGGCCCGATGGTCGAGCAGCCCGAGCAGCCCGAGCGGCTCAACCAGCAGATGGGCGGCTTCCGGCCGCAGATGCCGGGCATGGGCCAGCAGCAGCCGATGCCGCCGCAGCGTCCGGGCATGCCGGGCATGGGTCAGCCGCAACAACAGCAGCGTCCGGGGATGCCGGGCATGGGCCAGCCGCAGGGCATGCCGGGCCAGTCGGCCCAGCGGCTGCCGTCGATGTCGCCGGGCACGCCGATGCAGCAGCAGCGGCCGGTGATGCCCACGAACCAGCCGATGCAGCAGCAGCCGCCGCAGCGTCCGGGCATGCCGGGCATGGGCCAGCCGCAGCAACAGCAGCGCCCGGGCATGCCGGGGATGGGGCAGCCCCAAGCGCAGCAACCGCCGCCGCCGCAGCGCCCGCAGCCGTCGCAGCCGCAGGCGCGGCCGTCGACCCAGGGCCGCACGCTCATCGCCCTCTTCGAGGGCCAGCAGTACCCGGTGACCAAGGAAGAGTTCGTGATCGGTCGCGGGCAGAAGACCACCGACCTGACGATTCGCGACTCCAACGTCTCGCGCCGTCACGCCAGCGTCGTGCTTTACAACGGCCAGTATTGGATCGTCGATCAGCAGAGCACCAACGGCATCGACTACAACGGCGGCAAGGTCGACCGGAAGGTGATCGAAGACGGCGACTCGTATCGCATCTGCGATCACGAGATCCAATTCGTCTACCGCTGAGCGCCCGCCGCGCCCTCCCTCGACAGGTCGATGGACCGGCGTCGGTCGATCGGTGTAACGTGACGCGGCACGGCCGTCGTGCGTCGCCGCGGTGGATGGGACATGACCGAAGATCCAAACCGAAAGACCTACCGGCAGTTCCAGTGCAGGGACTACCTCTGGGATACCTACGAGCAGATGTCGCGGGAGCTCGAGTGCTCGGTCGACTATCTGATCAATGAAGCGATGCGCCACTACGCGCGGACCCAGAACAAGGGTCAGCCGGGCGCCCCCGCGCCGCAGCCGCAGCCGATGGGCCGCCCCCAGACCGGCGCGCCGCCGATGGGCCGACCCGGCATGGGCACCGGCGCGCCGCTGCCGGGCATGGG
>JAQBQI010000219.1 GCA_028287085.1 Myxococcaceae bacterium | reverse complement strand
CGCGCGGCCGCGGTCGCAGACGATGCCCGCGGGCTTCCCCGCCCCGATGCGCGGCCGCACCCCGGCGCGCGGACAGCTCGGCGAGCGACCGCCGCAGTTCGACCGCGCCCCCGTCTCGCCCGCCTCGCCCTTCTCCCCGGCCGACGCGCGCGCCCGCACCGACGCGTCGAGCGTCCCGTGGCACTCCCGCGAGCTGCGCGTGACGCCGTGGCTCGTCGCGCTCGTGCTCGCGCTCAACCTGCTCCTCACGGCGGCGCTCGTCGTCGTGCTGCGGTACCTCCTCGCCTGAGCGCGGCGGTGCTAGCGTCGCGCGCCTCATGAGCGCCACGCACGCCCCCCGGGTCTACATCGTCGACGCCGTCCGCACGCCGGTCGGCCGCTACCGCGGGGGCCTCGCCGGCGTGCGCCCCGACGACCTCGCCGCGCGGGTCATCACCGCGCTGCTCGACCGCGTCGCCCCGGCCCGCGAGGCCATCGACGAGGTGGTCTTCGGCGCCACCAACCAGGCCGGCGAGGACAACCGCAACGTCGCGCGCATGGCGCTCCTCCTCGCGGGGCTGCCCTTCGCGGTCACCGGCGTCACCGTCAACCGGCTCTGCGGCTCCGGGCTCGAGGCGATCCAGTACGCCTACCGCGCGATCGCGACGGGCGAGCGCTCGGTCGTCGTCGCGGGCGGCGTCGAGAGCATGACCCGCGCGCCCTTCGTCATGGCCAAGGCCGCCGAGGCCTTCGACCGCAACGTCCCGGCGATGTTCGACACCTCGCTCGGGTGGCGCTTCACCAACCCGAAGATGGCCGCGCGCTTCCCGCTCGAGTCGATGGGCGAGACCGCGGAGAACGTCGCCGCGCTCCGCGCGATCTCCCGCGAGGCGCAGGACCGCTTCGCCCTCGGGAGCCACCAGCGCGCCGCGCGGGCCGCCGCCGAGGGGGCCTTCGCCGACGAGCTCGTCCCGGTCGAGATCGCGCAGCGCAAGGGCCCCGCGGTGGTGGTCTCGGCCGACGAGTCGGTGCGCGCCGACGCCTCGATCGAGCAGCTCGCGAAGCTCGCGCCGGTGTTTCGCAAGGACGGCACCGTCACGGCGGGCAACTCGTCGCCGATCAACGACGGCGCCTCGGCCGTGCTCGTCGCCTCGGAGGAGTTCGTCCAGAAGCACGGGCTCACCCCGCTCGGGCGCGTCGTCGCCAACGCCGTCGCGGGCGTCGAGCCGGGGCTGATGGGCCTCGGTCCGATTCCGGCGATGCAGCGCGCGCTCGCCCGGGCGGGCCTCGGCGTCGACGCCCTCGACACCGTCGAGCTCAACGAGGCCTTCGCGGCGCAGGCCCTCGCGTGCATCGACGCGCTCGGCCTCGACCCCGCGCGGGTGAACCCCGACGGCGGCGCCATCGCGCTCGGCCACCCGATCGGCTCGTCGGGGGCCCGCGTCGCCGCGACGCTGCTGCACCGCATGCGTCGCCAGAATCTACGCTACGGCGCGGCCTCGCTCTGCATCGGCGTGGGCCAGGGCATCGCGACGATCTTCGCGCGCGATTAGGGTCGCGTCGCGTCGCCGGTACGCGGCGCCATCGGCCGCGGCGGCCCCGCGATCGCCGTACGAAAACCGCAAGGGCGCAAGGGTCGCAAGGATAGGAAGGGACGAAACGGGCGGGCCCGGACTCGGATCCATCACCTCCCGTCCCATCCGTCCTCATCCCTTCTCATTCGTTCCTTGCGACCCTTGCGCCCTTGCGGTTTTTCTCTCGCGGCTCTCGCCGCGAGGTGGGCTTCCAAGCCATCAGCGCGTCAGCGGAGAGGGACTAATTCGGCGGCGCGGCCCCGGGGAGGGTGACCTCGAAGGTGGTGCCGCGCTCGGGCTCGCTCCGCACGGTGATCTCGCCGTCGTGGCCGCGGACGATCTTCTGCGCGATGGCGAGGCCGAGACCGGTGCCGTCGGGGCGCGTCGTGAAGAAGGGCTCGAAGATGCGCTCGAGGTTCTCGGGCGCGATCCCGCGGCCGCGGTCGGCGACGCGGAGCAGGAGGCGCGTCGGGTCGAGGTCGGCGCGCACGGTGACGGTGCTGCCCCGCGCCGAGGCGTTGGCGGCGTTGTCGATGAGGTTGATCAGCAGCTGCCGCAGCGCCCGCTCGTCGGCGAGGGGCGGCGGCGCCTCGGCCGACTCGGCGAGCTCGACGTCGAGGGTCACCCCGCGGTCGGCGAGCAGGGGCGCGAGCGTGCGCACGACGTCGTCGAGCAACTCGCGCGGCGCGACCGGCCGGCGCCGCAGCTGGATCGGCCGCGCGAAGTCGAGGATCTCGGCGACCGAGCCGTTGAGCCGGGCGATCTCGTCGCTGGCGATGTCGAGGTACTCGCGGTCGTCGGCGGAGAGGTTGGCCCGCCCGCGGAGGATCTGGACGTTCATCGCGATCGAGGTGAGCGGCGTGCGGATGTCGTGCGCGATCGCGGCGGCGAAGGAGCCGAGCGCGGCGAGGCGGCGGGAGGCCTCGAGCTCGCGGCCGAGGCGCACCTGGTCGGTGACGTCCTGGGTGATGACGATGACCCCGCTGGGCTGCCCGAGGCGGTCGCAGAAGGGCGCGACGGTGACGTCCTGGAAGCGCTCGCCGCCGTCGGTCGCGACGGGCAGCGCCGCGTGGTGCACCACCCGCGTCGGGTCGAGCCGCAGCGCCTCGATGGTCGCGTCGGCCTCCGGGGTCTTGAACTCCGGGTGCAGCTCGTCGAAGTAGTGGCGGCCGACGGCGTCCTTCGAGGAGACGCCCGTGGCGCGCTCCAGCACGCGGTTCCAGGCCTTCACGCGAATGGCGGGGTCGACCACGGCGACGCCCACGGGCAGGCTGTCGACGACGTTCTCGAGGAAGGCGCGGTAGTCGGCGAGCTCGATCGCGGCGAGGGCGGCCTGGGCGTAGAGGGAGAAGTTCTCGAACTTCAGCGCGAGGTGCTCGGCGAGCGTGGCGCAGAGCAGCGTGGCGTCGCGCGTGAGGCCGTCGGCCCGGGCCAGCAGCGCGCCGTGCAACGCGCCCTCGCGGCGCACCGGGACGACCAGGTGCACGCCCTCGCGCTGCATCCACGCGAGCAGATGCGCGGGGAGCTCGGGCGCGTGGTCGAGCGAGTGGAAGCGCCGCGGGTTCTGCTCGATCAGCTCGACGAGGTCGGCGGCCATGTCGTCGCGCTCACCGGGCGGCGTGCGCCCGTGGCGGACGAAGCGCACCTCCCCGCCCGTCGCGTCGCGCAGCGCCGCGAGCGCGACGGCGAGCACGGCGTCGGGGTCGACTATCGTCGAGGTCGCCGCGAGCACCCGCTCGAGCACGCCCCGTGGCGAGGGCCCCGACGCGATCATCGAGCCGGTGCGGCCCATGAAGCGCGCGAGCGCGTCGAGGGTGCCGTGGAGCAGGAAGGTGGGCAGCCCCGCGACCACGACGGTGGCCAGCGCCGGGGTCGAGGCCGCCGCGAGCATCGGGTGGAGGGCCGGCGCGACGAAGCCCAGGTAGGCCGCGAAGAGCGCCGCGGCCCCGGTGGCGACGAGGGCCTCGGCGAGCAGCACCCGCACCTCGAAGAGGTGGTACCGCAGGATCGCCACCCCGACGCCGCCCACGACGATGACGGCCATGGCGATGCACTGGGCGAGGTCGGTCCAGGGCGGGAGGCGCGCGTTGCCGACGAGGTGCAGGGTCACGTAGACGAGCAGGCTGAGCACCCACGGGGCGAGGATGGCGAGCTGCACCACCGAGACCGAGGCGCTCGGCGCGCGCTCGCCGGGGTGGGTGGCGAGGCGCCAGTTGCGCGTCACGTAGATCACCGTGAGGGCGAAATACGGGAGCATGTAAAGCAGCGTCCAGGCGGGCTCGCGGCCGCTGTCGAGGCTCATGCGCACGGTCGACGCGATGAAGAGCCCGGTGGTGACCAGCAGCGGCACGCGCAGCGACGCGGGCGCGGGCCGGTCGAGGGGAAAGCTGTACGCGAAGAGCGTCAGGAAGTAGGCCGAGCCGTAGGTCGCGAGCGCGCTCGGAACGACCACGAAGGGGTGGCCGACGGGCACGCCGCCGAGGTGGGCGAGGGCGAGGGCGAGCACGCCGAGGGCGAAGGTGGCGCCGACCTGCTGGAAGTAGCGGGTGTCGACGCGGCCGCCGGCGTCGCGGCGGATGCGCCGGAGCAGGATCGCGATGATGGCGACGGTGAAGACCGCGGCGGGCGTGAGCCAGCGGGCCACGGGGCTCACCCGCCCGTCACGCCGAGGCGGGTGGGGCCGAGCGCGGGGCGCTCGAGGCCGTACTCCTTGATCTTGCGGTCGAGGGTGGGGCGCGTGATGCCGAGCACGGTGCAGCTGCGGCGCTTGTTCCAGCCGGACGCGGCGAGCACGGCGGCGATGTGCCGGTGCTCGATCTCCCGCAGGGTCATGAAGCTCGCGAGGTTCACCGCCCCGTTGGAGTGCCCGTCGGGGCCGTCGGGTGCATCGATCGGCGCGACCCCCGGCGCTTCTTCCTCGTCGGCGGGCTCGTCGAGGTGGATCGGCAGCGCCGGCACGTCGAGCACCTCGCCCTCGGTGACCACCACCGCACGGGTGAGGGCGTTCTCGAGCTCGCGCACGTTGCCCGGCCAGGGGTAGGACACCAGCAGGTCGAGCGCCTCGCGCGACACGTAGCGGATCTTCTTGTGCAGCTCGCGGGTGACCTTGGCGAGCAGGTGGTCGATGAGCGCGGGGATGTCTTCGCGGCGCTCGCGCAGCGGCGGGAGGTGCACCTCGACGACGCGCAGGCGGTAGTAGAGGTCCTCGCGGAAGGAGCCGTCGCGCACCATCTGGGCGAGGTCGCGGTGGGTGGCCGTGATGATGCGCGCCCGCAGCGCCACGGGCCGCGCGTCGCCGACGCGCTCGAAGGTGCGCTCCTGCACCACCCGGAGAAGCTTCACCTGGAGGTCGAGCGGGAGCTCCCCGATCTCGTCGAGGAAGAGGGTGCCCCCGCCGGCGATCTGGAAGCGCCCGAGCTTGTCGGCGGTGGCCCCGGTGAAGGCGCCGCGCACGTGGCCGAAGAGCTCGCTCTCGAGCAGCTCGCGGGCGAAGGCGGTGCAGTTCACGGCGACGAAGGGCTGGTCGCGGCTCTCGCCCGAGAAGTGGATGGCGCGGGCGACGAGCTCCTTGCCGGTGCCGCTCTCGCCGGTGATGAGCACGGTGGCGCGGGAGGTCGAGACGCGGCCGATGGTCTTGAAGACCTCGCGCATCCCGGCCGAGCGGCCGACGATGTTGTCGATCTGGAAGTCGGCCGCGAGGGTGGCGACGAGCCCGCCGAGGCGCCGCGACAGGTCGCGCGACTCGACCGCGCGGAGCACCGCGATCTTGAGGCGCTCGATGTCGATCGGTTTGACCAGGTAGTCCCAGGCGCCGCGCTGCATCGCGGTGATGGTGCTGCGCATGTCGTCGCGCGCCGTGACCACGAGCACGGGGGGCATTCCCTCGCGGCCGCGCACCCGCTCGAGAAACTCCAGGCCGTCGAGCACGGGCAGGCCGAGGTCGAGCAGCACGACGTCGGGCGAGACGGCGTCGAGGGCGTCGAGGCCCTCCTGCCCGTCGGCCGCGGTGGTCACCGCGTAGCCGAGGTCGCCCAGGAACTTCTCCAGCGAACGGCGGATGGAGCGGTCGTCGTCGACGACCAATACGCGGGACCTCGGCGGGGGGGGATCACTCGGCATGGCGGGGTTCAGGTGCTTCCTCGCGGCGATGATGCGGCGGCGCGGGGGCGGGCGTCACGGCGCCGCGCCGTTGGGATGCTTCTTGTGCGCGACGGGCTCGCGGCGATACGCTGCCGTCGCAGATGCGAAGGGTGACGCAATGACCGACGCGGTGGCCGCGCAGAAGATCGAGGCCCACCTCAAGACCCTGGGGTGGCCGGTGATCGCGCTGTCCGAGCGCACCTGGCGCTCCAGCTTCCGGGCGCGGCGCGGGTCGTTTCCACTGGTGATCCAGGCCGACGGGGCCTTCTGCCGGCTGATGGTGCTGCCCATCGTCCGGCTGCCCGCCGACGCCGACAAGGCCGAGAAGCTCTACGCGAGGCTGCTGCGGCTCAACGGCGAGATGCTGCTGGCGAGGTTCTCGCTCGACGAGGACGGCGACGTGGTGCTGTCGGTGGAGTTTCCGGTCGAGCACATGGACGCGAGCGAGATGCGCGACGCGCTCGACGTGCTCTCGGTCTACGCCGAGAAGCACCGGGCCGAGCTGCGTCAGCTCGTGGCCTGAGCCCTCACGCGAAGCAGAACACCTCGTCGGCGCCGTGGATGCCCGCGAGGGCGTCGACGTACTCGAGGAAGGTCTGGCGGCGCCGCATCATGGCGCGCAGCTGGGCCTCGTTGAGCAGGGCCTCGCGGCCGTCGGCGTCGGCGGCGATGGCGGCGCGCAGGGCGGCGAGGCTCATCGCGCGCACCTGGTCGACGAAGCGGCGCGAGAAGCGCTGCACGCGCTGGAGGAAGGAGAAGATGATCTCGAGCTTCCACCGGGGCATCGGCTCGAGGAAGCCGCCGTTGTTGTCGCGGTAGACGAGGCTCCCGCGGCCGTCGACCAGGGTGTTCGTGCCGTGCCAGCGGTCCCAGTTGCCGATGATGAAGTCGTAGGAGATGAGGGTGGAGATCTCCTCGGCGCGCTGCCGCGACGCGGCCGGAATGTCGACGCCGACGACGAGCTGGTTGGTCCACTCGGTGAGGGCCTCGCCCGAGAAGATGCCCGCGCGGCGCAGCACCGGGACCCAGTAGATCATCGCGCCGCGGGCCCAATTTTCGCGGAAGAGCAGGCGCGAGGCGTCAGCGCCGATGCTGGTGAGCTCGTCGCGCGAGACGCGCCGGAAGACGGCCGGGGGCACGCGGTCGAGGCCGAGCAGCTGGGCCACCCGGAAGGCGCCGATCTCGGCGCGCCAGTGGTCGACGTGGCGGGTCTCGGCGGGCTTGAACGCGCCGTCGATGGGGCCCTCGAGGTCACAGCGCAGGTTGATCGAGGTGTTGCCGACCTCGCGCGCCGAGAGGATCGGGTTCTCGGTGAGGGCGCGGACGATGTCTTCTTCGGCCAGCACGCCGTAGCGGCGGACGTTGGCGTCGTAGGGGTTGGGTGGGACCGCCGAGGCCTCGGGGGAGGGCGGCGCCGGGGCGGCCGGCGCTGGGGCGGGCGGGGTCGGGGCGGCGACGACGACGGGGAGAGCGGGGCCGTCGCCGAAGGGGTTGGGGGGGATCGCGCCGCTCGACGCCAGCACCGGCGGGGTCTGCGCGGCCGCCCGGCGCGTGGCGACGGCGCCGAGTCCGAGGGCCAGCAGTTGGCGACGGGAGACTTTCATCGCAGGGCTCGCGGTGGAGTGTACCCCGGGAGTTGCGCCCCCGGCGAGCCGTCGTGCGCGCGCCGACGACGGCTTTACGCGGAGGGTAATGCGAGGTGGGGCGCGAGGAGGGCGCGCACGTCGTCGGGCATGTCGATCGAGGCGAGCGCCTCGAGGCGCGACACGACGACGACCTGGCGGACCACGGCGGAGCGCACGCCGTCGGCGGCCCGCGTGAGGACGTACCGGAGGGTGATGGAGCGCGTGCCGAGGCGCTCGACCGCGACGTCGATGAGGGCGACGTCGCCGTAGCGGAGCGGCGCGAGGTAGTCGACCTCGACGCGCACCGAGGGGAAGCCGACGCCGCGCACCATCGTGAGGTGGGCGTAGCCGCCGGGGAGGGGCGCGAAGAGGGCCTCGAGCGCGTCGTGGCAGAAGTCGAGGAAGCGGGCGAAGTAGACGATGCGCGCGGCGTCGACCTCGGCGAAACGCACCGGACGTTCGTGTCGGAACATGGCGGCGACGCTAACGCCGCACCCCCGATTCGCGCGGGAATATCCGAGAAAGCCAGCGAGTTCGTCGCGCGCCGGGGGCCCGTCGTCCCTCGTTGACTTGCGAGACTCGCTGACTAGGATGCGCGCCCGCCGGGGCGACGGCGAAATGTTGGCTTCACCGAAGGCATAGATCGAATGGCGACCAGTGACGTGATGATCGAGACCCGGGAGCTGTCGAAGGTCTACGGCGCCCAGCGCGCGGTCGACCGGATCAGCTTCGAGATCCGCCGGGGCGAGGTGGTTGGCTTCCTCGGGCCCAACGGGGCGGGGAAGTCCACGACGATGAAGATCCTGACCTGCTTCATCTCGCCGTCGGAGGGGACGGCGAAGGTGGGCGGCTTCGACGTGTTCGACGACCCGCTCTCGGTGCGCTCGGTGCTCGGGTACCTCCCGCAGCGCGCGTCGCTCTACCCCGAGATGGGCGTGGTCGAGTACCTCGAGTTCGCCGCCGACCTGCGCGCCATCCCGAAGGACCAGCGCCGCGCGAAGATCAAGGAGGTGGTCGAGATCTGCGGGCTCAAGGACGTGCTCGCCAAGACCATCAACGAGCTCTCGTACGGCTACCGCCAGCGCGTGGGCCTGGCCCAGGCGCTCATCCACGACCCGCCCATCCTGATCCTCGACGAGCCGACGGCCGACCTCGACCCCAACGAGAGCGCGGAGGTCATCTCGTACATCAAGGAGATCGGCAAGACGCGCACGATCATGCTGTCGACGCACGACCTCGTGGAGGTCAAGGAGGCCTGCGCGCGGGTGCTCATCGTCAACCGCGGGAAGATCGTGGCCGACGGCGCGCCCGACGACCTCGCGGCCAAGAGCGGCAACGTGAAGTACGTGCTCGCCATCGACGGCGGCAAGGACGACACCGTGCGCAAGGCCGGCCCGGTGATCGAGGCCGTGAAGCGCGTGGTCGCCGACGCGGCCGTGAAGGAGCTGCCCAGCGACGACCGCGCGACGCACCTCGAGGTGAACGTGAAGGGCTCCGGCGACCACCGCCGGGAGTTCTTCCGCATGGCGGTGGAGAACAAGTGGGACCTGCTCGAGCTGCGCCGCGAGGCGGTGCAGTTGGAGGAGGTCTTCCGGCAGTTGACGGTGGGCGAGGGGGCCCCGCGGCGCAACGCGGGCGCGAAGGCTGCGGTTACGAGCACGGCGGCGACGAAGGAGTCATCCAGCGATGTCTGATAGCGAATCGACGGCGACGACGACCCGCGCGGGGGCACTGGCCCGCGGGTCGATCGGCACGCCGCTCAACAACACCCTGGCGATCGCGCGGCGGGAGTTCGTCTCGTACTTCTCGTCGCCCCTCGGCTACATCGTGATCGGGATGTTCCTGCTCCTGGTGGGCTTCCTGTTCTTCATCCCCTTCGCCTTCCTCACGCTCGGCAAGGCGACGCTCCAGCCGATGTTCAACAGCATCTCCTGGCTGCTGCCGCTCATCTGCCCGGCCATCGCGATGCGCACCTTCGCCGAGGAGTCCCGCACGGGCACCCTCGAGATGCTCATCACCCAGCCCGTCCGCGACTGGGAGGTCATCCTCGGGAAGTTCTTCGGCGCGCTCGGCCTGCTGGCCGTCTGCATCGTCGCGACCTTCAGCTACCCGGTGATCATCTCGCGCATGGGCGAGCTCGACTGGGGCCCCGTCGCCGGCGGCTACCTCGGCCTGCTGCTGGGCGGCGCCGCGTACATCTCCTTCGGCGTCATGGTCTCGTCCTTCACCAAGGACCAGATCACCGCCTTCTTCGTCAGCTTCATCGTCGGCGCGGTGTTCTTCCTCATGAACAAGGCGCTGATCTTCTTCGGCGGCGCGGCCTCGGTGATCGAGTACCTCTGCCCCGACTACCACTTCGCGAGCATCGCCCGCGGCGTCATCGACGCCCGCAACATCATCTACTTCGGCAGCGTGATCTTCATCTGCCTGCTGGCGACCGCGCGCTCCCTCGAGAGCCGGCGGTGGAGCTGACCATGGAACGTCGTAGTCAAGCCCGCGCCCAGACCGGTGCCTTCGTCGCCATCGCGCTGGTCGCGGTGGTGCTCATCAACGTGCTCGCGGTGAAGGTGCTGCACGCGCGCCTCGACCTCACCAAGCGCGGCCTCTACTCGCTGTCGCAGGGCACCCGCCGCACGCTCGGCCGCCTCACCGACAACCTCACCATCACCATCTACTGGACCCCGGACCAGCCCGCCCCGGCCAACGACGACGAGCGCCTGCTGCGCGAGCAGCTCGACGAGTACGTCGCCGCCAGCCGCGGCCGCCTCGAGGTGCGCTGGGTGCGCACCGACAACGACGAGCGCAAGCACCAGGCCGAGGGCGCCAACTGCACCAAGCGCGTGCTCCAGACGGTGAACACGGCGAGCGACCAGGCGAACCTCGCCGAGGTCTTCCGCTGCATCACCTTCTCGTACCTGCGCTCGACCGAGCAGATCGCCTTCGTGAACCCCGGCGTCGAGGGCATGGAGTACCAGATCACCTCGATCGTGAAGAAGATGATCGACCCCGAGCGGGCGATCGGCTTCCTCCAGGGCCACGACGAGGGCACGCCCGAGCAGGCGCTGCCGTACCTCTCGCGCATCCTCCAGGAAGCGCACCTCGGGTACACCACCCGCGGCGTCGACCTGCACGGCGGCGAGGAGGACATCCCCACCGACATCAAGGGCCTCATCATCATGGGCCCGGCGCGGCGCATCGAGGAGCGCGAGCTCCGCCGCATCAACTCGTACCTGATGCGCGGCGGCTCGGTCGCCGTCTTCGCCGGCGGCACCAACATCACCGGCTCGGACACGCGGCCCACCGCGGCGCGCAACGAGAGCAACCTCAACGCGCTGCTCGAGGGCTACGGCGTCACGATCAACCCCGACGTGATCCTCGACTTCCAGGCCAGCGACTCGATCCAGGAGATCGAGCAGGGCCGGGCGCGCATCCCGATGTTCACGTACCCCGCCCTCGCGGCGCGGCGCGACGTGGGCGGCCCCGGCATCGACACGGCCCACCCGGCGGTCTTCCGCCTGCCGGGCGTGATCCTGCCCTTCGTGTCCTCGCTGACGATCAACAACGGCCGGGCGCGCGAGAACGGCACCGTGTTCACCGAGGTCGGCCGCACCAGCGACCGCTCGGTGCAGCAGCGGGAGAACTTCGAGCTCGACGCGCTCGAGCTGCTCCAGCGCCGCCAGCAGGTCTTCGGCAACGCGCACGCCTCGTACGTGGTGGCCGCGGCGCTCGAGGGTCAGCTCCGCAGCGCCTTCGCGGGCAACGACACCGACCACCCGGCGGCGCACGCGACGCGCGAGCACCCGGCGCGGCTGCTGGTCGTAGGCTCGGGCAAGGTGTTCCACATCGACCAGCTGCGCGCGATCGCGCCGCTGCAGAACGGGATGCCCACCAACGTGCAGATGCTGCTCAACGTCTTCGACTGGCTGAGCCAGGACCCGGACCTCCTCGCGGTGCGCGCGAAGGACGTCTCGGAGCCGAGCCTCCAGGCGGTGACCGACACGAAGAAGCAGCTCTTCAAGTGGGGCAGCATCGTGGGCCTGCCGCTGCTCGTGGGCGTGCTCGGCGTGGTGCTGATGTCGATGCGCGCCCGCAAGCGCGCCGAGATCACCCTCTAGAACCAACCGGCAGGAACGAAAGAGCGAATGAACTCCAAGGGCATCGGGATCGGTCTGGCTGTGCTGGTGGTGTTGGGCGGGGCGACGGCGTACGTCTACCGGCCGCAGTCGGCGGACACGTCCGCCGCGACGGCCGTGGCCAACCCGTGGGGCCGCGTCGAGGCGGCGCGGGTCGACCACATCACGATCCACCGCTCGTCGGGCCCCGACGCGCAGCGCACGATCGAGCTGGAGAAGCGCGGCAGCGCCTGGGTGATGACCTCGCCCGGGCGCGGTCCGACCGAGGCGCGCGCGGCCGAAGACCTCGTCGACCGCTTCAGCAACATGAAGGTCACCGTGGTGCGCGCCCGCAGCGCGTCGAGCCACGCGGCCTTCGAGGTCGACGACCTCCACGCCACGCGGGTGACCTTGAAGAACGGCACCAACACCGTGGTCGACGTCTTCGTCGGCGCGTCGGTCGGGTCGGGCACCGCGGTGCGCGTCCCCAACCGGCCGGAGACCTTCGAGGTCGACCAGGCGATCACCTCCATGGTGACCCGCGAGGCGCGCGACTGGCGCAACCGCGAGATCACCCACGCGAGCCGCTCGGACGTGCAGTCGGTCGAGTGGGTCAACCGCAACGGCACCTTCCGCTTCAGCCGCAACGGCGAGACCTGGACGGCCGCGCCGGGCACCGCGGTCGAGCGCCTCGACACGGCGCGCATCGGCTCGCTCGTCGACTCGGTGGCCAACCTGCGCGCGACCGACTTCGGCGCCGAAGGGGCGGCCAGCGGCGTCGCGCCCGACAGCCCGCGCGTGACCCTCACCACCGGCGGCGGCGACGCGGCGACGCAGACCGTCACCGTGCGCCTCGGCAACAACAACGGCGACAACGAGTCCTTCGCGCAGCGCGAAGGCGCCGACACGGTCTACGTCGTGACGCGGCCGATGGCCGAGTCGATCAACCCCGCGGTGTCGGCCTTCCAGACGCCGCTGCCGGTCGACGGCGGCGCCGCGGCCGACGCGACGGCCGCCCCGGCGGCCCCGAGCGCAGCACCCCCCGGCATGCCCATGGGGATGCCCGGCGGGCCCGGCGGCGGCTCGCCGCAGATCCCCCCGGAGGTGATGGAGCAGCTCCGTCGCCAGCTCCAGCAGCAGGGCGCCGGCGGCGCGCCGCACTGACCCGACCCTCCCCGCGGTCGACCCCTCTTCGACCGCGTCTCTCCCTCCTTCGCCGACGCCCTCATCGACACCGCGGCCGACCCGGTCGGCCGGCCGCGCTCGCTCAGCTGCCGGACATCTTCAGCGGGTTGAAGTCGGTGTCGGTGTCGAAGACGTCCTCGCGCTCGGCGCGCTTCAAGAAGTTCACGACGAGGTAGGTCACCGGGGTGAAGAGCGTCTCGACGGCGACCTTGATCAGGTAGTTGTGCCAGGCGACGTCGACGACGGTCGCGGTGGTCCAGAGGCCGTAGAAGGCGAGGGGGTAGAAGACGGCGCTGTCGACCCCTTGGCCCACCAGGGTCGAGCCGATGGTGCGCACCCAGAGGTGCTTGCCGCGCGTGAGCACCTTGAGCTTGGCGAGCACGAAGCTGTTGAAGAACTCGCCGACGACGTAGGCCACGAGGCTCGCCGCGACGACGCGCGGGAGCTGCCCCAGGATGGTGTGGAAGGCGGTCTGGTGGGGCCAATCGGGGGCGGGGGGCATGAGGTCGGCGACCACGAAGACGACCGACGTGAGCACGCCGCAGAGGAAGCCGATCCAGATCACGCGGCGGCTGCGGGCGTAGCCGTAGACCTCGGTGAGCACGTCGCCGAAGATGTACGAGATGGGGAACACGAAGATGCCGCAGCCGAGCTTGAAGGGCCCGATCTGCGCGACCTTCGCCGACACGAGGTTGCTCGTGATGAGCGCCGTGACGAAGACCCCGACGATGAGGTCGAAGTAGCGGAAGCGCGAGGCGATCGGGACGGAGGGGTCGTCGGCCATCGCTGATCTCTACCGTGAGAGGCGGCGCGAACACCATCGGGGATGCGGCGCGATCGGCCGCGTGGTAGCGCCTTCGGAGGCGAAGATGACCTGCGGAATGTTGCTCGATCTGGAGTGGGAAGCCCTCGGCCGCGCGGTGCGCACGAAGGACCTCGACGGCGTCGTCCACGTCGAGGACCGGGTGGTCATCGGCGTGCGGATGCTGCCGGTGCTGCCGGGCGACGCGATGGGCGCCACGCTGCGCGAGGTGCTGGCCGAGCAGGGCTGGGCGGCGCAGCCCGACGGCACGATGACCAGGGACTTCGGCGCGGTCACGGCGACGCTCGACGCGGGCGCGACGACGGTGACGGTGGCGCGCGTGGTCGACGTCGAGATCAAGTGGAGCGGGTCGGCGCGGGCGATCGTGGGCGACGAGGCCGACGAGCGGCGCGCGAAGGCGGCGGCGAAGGAGCAGGCCGAGAAGGCGCTGGAGGCGCAGCGCGCCAAGGAGACGGCGAAGCTCGAGGCGGAGAACGCGGCGGTGCTGACGCGCGAGGAGCCGGCGGTGCGGGCGGCGATGCAGGAGGCGCTCAACCGGGTGTACCGGCGGGCGCTGGAGCAGCGCGCGCGGCAGCTCGGCGAGGTGGAGAGCATCGACGAGCGGGGCGACGTGCGCGGCGGCTACGAGGTCACGGTGGTGGTGAAGGCATGAAGGAGGGGAGGCAGAACCAGCGGCGCGTGACGCTCCGGTACCGGCAGGACGCGGTGACCGGGAAGGTGTCGCTGATCATTGATGTCGAGGTGCCCGAAGACGAGATGCCCCACGAGCACCGCCACGACCTCAAGGAGATGGCCGAGGAGCTCCTCGGGATGCCGCTGGGGTCGCTGCCCGAGGGCACCGCGGTGAACCTGAAGCCGCAGGGCGCGAAGCCCGCCGCGGCGCCGCCCGACCACGACCACGAGCACGGCGACGACCACGCGCACGAGCACCCGCCGGTCGCGGCGCGCGAGGCGACGAAGCAGGGCTCTTGACCGTCGGGGGGCGGCGCGGGGAATAGTGCCGCCGCCATGAGCGAACTGCGCGACGCGATCGGGATCCTGCGGGAGACGAAGAACAAGTGGGAGCGGCGGGTTCCGCTGGTGCCCGAGGAGATCAGGGGGCTGATCGCGGCGGGCATCGCGGTGCGGGTCGAGCGCTCGCCGACGCGGGCCATCGCCGACGCCGACTTCGCGGCGGCGGGCGCGACGCTGGTCGACGACGCGACCGACTGCCGCTTCATCGCCGGGGTGAAGGAGGTGAAGCCCTCGCAGGTGCAGCCCGGCCAGACGGTGATGTGCTTCTCGCACACCATCAAGGGGCAGTCGCACAACATGCCGCTGCTCGCGCACTTCATGAAGCAGGGCGCGACGCTCATCGACTACGAGGTCATCGTCGACGACGCGGGCGTGCGGCAGGTGGCCTTCGGCCGCTACGCGGGCCTCGCGGGCGCGCACGAGACGCTCTGGACCCTGGCGCACCGCCTCGCCGCGCTCGGCCACCCGTCGGCGCTCACGGGCCTCAAGCACGCGGTCGACTACCGCGACCTCGCGGAGATGGTCGCCCACGCGCGCGAGCTGCTCGCGGCGCTGCGCGCGGAGGGTCCGGCGGCGCTCGCGCCCTTCGTGGTGGCGGTGACGGGCGACGGCCGCGTGTCGCGCGGGGCGCTGGAGTACTTCGAGCTGGTGGGCGCGATCCCGTGCACGGTGGGCGAGGCGATCGCGCTGCCGAACGACTCGCCCGACGACCGCACGCTGCGGGTGCTGCACCTCAAGGACGGCGAGCTCTTCGTCACCGCGGGCACGCGGCGCTTCGACTTCGCGAAGTACCTGGAGCACCCCGAGCGCTGGCTCAACGTCGGCTCGATGTACCTGCCGTACTGCGTGGCGCTCGTGAACGGGCTCTACTGGGACGCGCGCTTCCCGCGGCTGCTCGACGACTCCACGCTGCGGCGGATGTACGGCGACAAGACGCTGCCCGTCGCGCTCGGCGACGTCGCCTGCGACATCGACGGCGGCATCGAGTGGACCGTCATGGCCACGCAGAACGACGAGCCCGCCTTCGTGTACGACCCGGCGACGCGCCGGGCGACCGTGGGCGTCGAGGGGGAGGGGGTCGCGATCATGTCGGTCGACAACCTGCCGTGCGCGCTGCCGCGCGACGCGAGCTTCGATTTCAGCCGGGCGCTGATTCCGTTCATCCGCGCGTTTTACGAAGCCCGGTATGACCAGGGGGTCGGCGGGCTCCCGGCGGCGTTGCAGAACGCCGTGGTGGTGGCGGGCGGCAAGCTCACCCCGCGGCACCAGGGGCTCGCGAAGCACCTGCCCGCCGGGGGCTGAGCCTAGGGCAGCGGGCGCCACCCGGCCTGGGCCGCGGGGATGAGCGAGTACAGGAGCAGGGTGCCGTCACCCTCCCAGACCACGACCTCGGGGTGGTGGTCGCCGTCGAGGTCGGGGACCGCCGTCAGCGGCTGCGGATAGCGCGTGGCGGTGGAGAGCGAACTCACCGGCCAGCGCCGGAGCACCCTGGTGAGCGGGCCGGGTCCCGTGCCCCCCGCGCGAACCTCCAGGGAGGCGCCCTGCTGGTAGAGCACGTCGTCGACGCCGTCGCCGTCGAAGTCCCCCGCCGGCACGGCGATGCCTCCCGTGAAGTCGGGCCCGCCGCTGGCCTCGATGCCGCGGGTGGTTCCGCTCACCATCACCTCGCTCCGGCCGTCGCCGTCCACGTCGCCGAGCGGGCCGGGGGCAACGCGCGCGTTGGAGCCGAAGGCGTTGGTGCCGAGGCGGGGCCCCATCGCGAGGCCGGTCGCCGAGCCGTAGAACGCGACGGCGTCGTTGAAGCCGATGCTGCCGTTGACGTCGATGTCGAACACCACGTCGGCGAGGTGGTCGCCGTTGAGGTCGCCCGCCGCGCCCACGGCGTTCACGCGGCCCAGCCGGAGTCGCGTGTCGGTGAAGGACACGACGACGTCGGTCGAGGCGGACGACGGGCCCGTCGGAGTGCCGCGATACAAGAGGACGCGCGTCGCGTCGCCCCCGGGCACCAGGACGAGGTCGCGGTTGCCGTCGCCGTCGACGTCGCCCGGAGCGATGGGGACCGCGAGCCCGGTCGTGGCCGTACCCGCCGCGAGGTCGCGGGTGCGGGTGCCGAGGTTCGTGCGCGCTCCGTAGATGACGCGCACGGTCGCGGGGCCGGCGGAGAGCGCGAGGTCCGCGAGGCCGTCGCGGTCGAGGTCGCCCGCGGCGACCACGTGGGCGGCGGCCGCGAGCGGGGGCACGGCCATGGCGACGGGTGCGGCGAACCCGGTCGCGGTGCCGGCGAAGAAGCGGAGCACCGCCTCACCGGGGCCCGGGCCGATCGCGAGGTCGGCGCGACCGTCACCGTTGGCGTCGCCGAGGCTCGCGACCGCCACCTGCGCGCCATCGGCGCGCTGGGTGAGGCGCGTCACCGCCGAGCCGATCGCGCCGAGGTCGAGCGGCCCGGGGTACACCCCGTCGCTCCGCCAGAGGTCGATCTGCCCGTCGCCGTCGAGGTCCCCGCCGAAAGCGACCTCGCGCTCGTAGGTCGACCCGCGGGTCTCGAGTCGCCCGGCGGGGTCGCCGCGGACGAGCCACAGGCGGCCCGCGCCCACGAGCACGTCGTCGTCGCCGTCGCCGTCGACGTCGGCGACGAAGTTCTGCAGCGGCGAGATCCCGTCGCCGGTGACGGCGACACCGGCGCGGGGGCTCGACGCGTTCGCGGGCGCCAGCCCCGCCGCGCTGCCGTACCGGAGAAGATCGCCGACGAAGACGTCCGCGAAGCCGTCGTTGTTGGAGTCGCCGGCGGGGCGGGGAACCCCGTCGAAGGCGGTGGAGGCCGCGAAGTCGGGCCCCGCCGCGGCGCCGCGGACCACCCTCCATCCGGATCCGGTGGGCGCGCGGCCCAGCAGGTCGTTGAAGCCGTCGCCGTCGAGGTCACCCGGCAGTTGGATCCCGTCGAAACCCGTCCTCGCGCCCGCGGCCGTGAGGCCCGCCGCGCTCCCGGGGAACCAGAGCGTGCTGCCGACGACGGCGTCGTCGCGGCCGTCCCCGTTCAGGTCGCTGGCGACCACGGGAAGCGGCGAGACCGCCAGGTCCGTGGCCACCGTGGTGATCGGGCCGACGGGGCCCGAGGCCGAGCCGCGCAGCACCAGCAGGCGCCCGCGCGCCGCGACGAACGCGAGGTCGGTGTAACCGTCGCCGTCGAAGTCGCCCGCGCCCGAGGTCGACGTGCCGACGTTGCCGGTCAACGGCTGCGGCACGCGCACGACCCGCGCGGCCGACACGCCGCCGGGGCCGCCCAGGAGAACGTCGACGGTGAGTCCGCTCGAAGAGCGGGGGTCGAGCAGGTCGGCGTAGCCGTCGCCGTTGGCGTCGTAGTCGCCACCCCAGAAGCCCTGCGCGGCGCCCGCACCCGACGGGACCGTCAGTCGCCACACCGCGCTGAGCGCCGCACCTGCGAGGCCGCCCGAGACGCCACGCAGCCCCCAGAACCACACGGCGGGCGGCAGCGCGGTCGCGGGCTGCCCCTGCACTCCGGCCACGTCGGTGCCGACGCAACCCGTCGTCATCGCGTGGTTGCGACAGAAGATCAGCCGCGCCGTCGTGACGCCCGCGGGCAGCGACCAGCGCACGAGCGGTCGATTGGAGATGGCGCGCGACCCGGAGCGCGGCCCCACGGCCCTCGGCGCTGCGGCGGTCCCCACCGGGGCATCCACCGGGACATCTCCCGGGGCATCGATGGCGGCGTCGACCGCGGCGTCGACCGCGGCATCGATGCTTGCGTCCATCGTCGCGTCCATCGACGCGTCGGGGGGCGCGTCGGGGGGCGCGTCGGTCGTGGGGTCGACGGAGGCGTCGGCCGTCGCGTCGAGCGAGGCGTCGAGTGCGCCGTCGCCCGTGCGTCGACCGACGAAGCCCAGGCTGAAATGCGTGACGAGCGCCGTGGCGCCGCCGGCCGAAAAGGTCGTCGGGAGCGGGTCGTAGCCCTCGCCGCCCTCGCGCGACCACCAGACCGCGGCCCCGGCGGCGTCGCCCGTGACGGCAAACTGCACGGCCACCGGCAACGCGAAGCGGGTCCCATCCGGGGCGAAATGACAGAGCGCGGAGGCGCTCGCGAAGCCCGCCGGGGCGGGCCCGTCGCACTGCACGCTCAACGGCACCGCGGACGACAGGGCCCCCGCCGGCACCGTCAACACGACCCCGCCCGCGCGGAGCGTGCCGCCGCCCGGACCGATCGTTCCTCCCGCGGCTGCGGGGGGATCAGACGCGCAGCCTGCAAGCAACGGTAGAAGCAGTCCGCCCAGTCCCCATGCGCGCGTGCTCATCGACCGGGTCGATGCTCCGCGCGGGCCCGACGTTCATCGCGGGAGGGTTTCCGACGACGGGACGACGCGAGCGGTCGCTGAGCCGGGCGGGCGGCTCCCTGCGTCCGGTCCGTTGACGCAGGGCTGGGGCGGACGCTAGACACGCCGCCACGATGACCCAACGGACGTTCAACTCATTCGGTGCGCGCGCAACCTTTGACGCCGGTGATGGCCCGCTCGGGATCCATCGGCTCGAACACCTGGAGAAGTCCGGGGTCGCCTCGTCGATCGACAGCTTGCCGGTGTCGATCCGCGTGCTGCTCGAGGCCGTGCTGCGCAACTGCGACGGCTTCGAGGTCGGCGAGGAGGACGTGCGCCGCCTCGCGAAGTGGAACGCCCCCGCCCCCCAGGCCGTCGAGCTGCCCTTCAAGCCCGCGCGGGTGATCCTGCAAGACTTCACGGGCGTGCCCGTGGTGGTCGACCTCGCGGCGATGCGCTCGGCCGTCGCCCGCCTCGGCGGCGACCCGAAGAAGATCAACCCGCTCGTGCCCGTCGACCTCGTCATCGACCACTCGGTGCAGGTCGACCACTTCGGCGCGAGCGACTCGGTCACCCTCAACCTCCAGGTGGAATTCCACCGCAACCGCGAGCGCTACCAGTTCCTGAAGTGGGGCCAGCACGCCTTCCAGGACTTCACCGCCGTGCCGCCGGGCATGGGCATCGTGCACCAGGTCAACGTCGAGCGCCTCGCCACCGTCGTGCGCACCGGCAAGGACGCCGACGGCGCCGTAGCCTACCCCGACACCCTGGTCGGCACCGACTCGCACACCACCATGATCAACGGCCTCGGGGTCGTCGGCTGGGGCGTCGGCGGCATCGAGGCCGAGGCCGTCATGCTCGGCCAGCCGCTCTTCATGCTCACCCCGCAGGTCGTCGGCGTGAAGCTCCACGGGCAGCTCCAGCCGGGCGTCACCGCGACCGACCTCACGCTCACGATCACCGAGCTGCTGCGCAAGAAGGGCGTCGTCGACAAGATCGTCGAGTTCTACGGGCCGGCCATCTCCAACATCGCCGTCGCCGACCGCACCACCATCGCCAACATGGCGCCCGAGTACGGCGCCACGATGGGCTTCTTCCCCGTCGACGCGCTCACGCTGGAGTTCCTGCGGCGCACGGGCCGTCCGGCCAGCGTGGTGCGCACCGTCGAGCACTACTCGAAGGAGCAGGGGATCTTCCGCACCGACGCCTCGCGCGACCCGGTCTTCACCGACACCGTCGAGCTCGACATCGGCACCGTGGTCCCGACCCTCGCCGGCCCGAAGCGCCCGCAGGATCGCGTGTCCCTCTCGGCGATGAAGTCGTCCTTCAAGAAGGCCCTCACCGCGCCGGTGAAGGACCGCGGCTTCGGCCTCGCCGAGTCCGAGACCGGCACCAAGACCACCGTCGTCGGGCGCGGCCAGACCGTCGACCTCGGCCACGGCGCCGTCGTCATCGCGGCCATCACGAGCTGCACCAACACCTCCAACCCCTCGGTGATGCTCGCGGCCGGCCTGCTCGCGCAGAACGCCGTCGCCCGGGGCCTCTCCGTCTCACCCGCGGTGAAGACCTCGCTCGCGCCCGGCTCGCGCGTCGTAACCGACTACCTCCGCGAGTCGGGCACCCTCCCGGCGCTGGAGAAGCTCGGCTTCAACGTCGTCGGCTACGGCTGCACCACCTGCATCGGCAACAGCGGCCCGCTGCCCGACGAGGTGTCCGGCCCGCTCGCGACGAGCAGCGTAGTGGCCTCGGCGGTCATCTCGGGCAACCGCAACTTCGAGGGCCGGGTGCACCCGCAGGTGAAGGCCAACTACCTCGCCTCGCCGCCGCTCGTCGTCGCCTACGCCATCGCCGGAACCGTCGACCGTGACCTCACCACCGAGCCCCTCGGCACGGGCAGCGACGGCAAGCCCGTCTTCCTCAAGGACGTGTGGCCGAGCGACGCCGACGTCGCCAACGCGGTCGAGAAGTGCATCACCCCGGCGATGTACCAGGACACGTACAAGACCGTGTACGACGGCACCCCGGAGTGGCAGTCGATCCCGACGACCACGGGCGAGCTCTACGCCTGGGACGACGCCTCGACGTACATCCAGCACCCGCCCTTCTTCGCCGACCTCACGGCGACGCCCGACGCGCTCAAGCCCGTCGCGGGAGCCCGCGTGCTCGCGCTGCTCGGCGACTCGGTGACCACCGACCACAGCTCGCCCGCGGGCGACATCGCGGCCGACAGCCCCGCGGGGCGCTACCTGCAGTCGCTCGGCGTCGTGAAGGCGGGCTTCAACTCGTACGGCTCGCGCCGCGGCAACGACCGCGTGATGGTGCGCGGCACCTTCGCCAACATCCGGCTGAAGAACCTCCTCGTGCCCGGCGTCGAGGGCGGCGTCACGGAGCACCTCCCGTCGGGCGAGCGCCTGGCGATCTTCGACGCGGCCGAGAGGTACAAGGCCGAGGGCACGCCCCTCATCGTGATCGCGGGCAAGGAGTACGGCACCGGTTCGTCGCGCGACTGGGCCGCGAAGGGCACGCTGCTCCTCGGCGTGCGCGCCGTGATCGCCGAGAGCTTCGAGCGCATCCACCGCGCGAACCTCGTGGGCATGGGCGTGCTGCCGCTGGTGTTTCGCGCGGGCGAGAACGCCGAGCTGCTCGGGCTCACCGGCCGCGAGACCTACACGATCGACGGCATCGACGACACGATCGGCGCCCGCCAGGCGCTCACCGTGCGCGCGCTGCGCGAAGACGGCACCGAGCGCACCTTCACCGCGATCGCGCGGCTCGATACGCCGGTCGACGTCCTCTATTACAAGAACGGCGGCATCCTCCAGACGGTGCTGCGCAACCTGATGAAGCAGGACTGACCTCACCCCGCGCTGCCGCGCGACCCCTCTCCATGAATGGAGCGGGGTCTCGGGTGGACTGCCGGCCAACCCTCGCCTCCCAAATGTCTGCAGACCCCTCTCCATTCATGGAGAGGGGTCGCGCGGCAGCGCGGGGTGAGGTCTACGCCGGGACGGGGTCGCCCGCGAGCGGCGGCATCGACTCGCTGAAGCGCTCGCTGTCGACCGGGGCGACCTTCTCGTAGTCGGCCACGAGGGCGTGGCCGTTCCAGCGGTGCAGGCCGCCGGAGAGGCGGCCGTTGTCGGCGCGCAGCCAGATGACGGGCTTGCCGCGCGGGTCGACCGGCTCGCTGCACTCGAGGTCGCGGTACGCGGCCGACCAGGTGCCCGAGTTGCCGAAGAAGACCCCGTCGCTCCAGCGGCCGTAGGGCACGTGCGTGTGCCCGAAGACCACGGCCTTCAGCCGGTAGATCTTCTGGATGGTCTCGGCGCGCGTCGCGATGTGCCGGTAGTTGTCGTCGAGGGTGATCTTCGGGGTGGCCAGCTCGTAGGCCGCGAAGAGCAGCGGGAGCCCGATCGCGATGCCCACCGCGGTGCGGTTGCGGAAGAGCAGCGGCGTCACGACGGCGACGGTGGAGAGCGCGCCGAGGGTCATGCGGTCGACCCAGAACTCCCGCAGCACGCGGTGGAACGACTCCTCCGCGGGCGCCGCGAAGAGGGCCTGGTGCTGGGCGATGTCGTCGACGTCGGCGCCGGTCTCGTGCGAGGCGGCCTGCACGTCCTGGTCGGCGCGGTCGGGCGAGCCCTTGTCGCGGCCGAGGGCGACGCGCGCGGCGATGGTGTAGGCGCCCTTGAACCAGGTCACCGCCAGCGAGTGGTCGGTGAACATGTAGTGCTTGAACCAGTGCCGGATGTACTCGTCGAGGTCCATCAGGAAGGACGTGTCGACGTGGGGGTTGAGGAACCCGAGCCGCGCGCCCAGCAGGCGGAAGGCCATCGAGCCGACGGTGGCGTGGATCTCCCGGTCGCGCCCGCGCTCCGGGGGGAGGAAGGGCGCCATCGGGTACCGGAAGGAGCAGTACGTGTCGTACTGGTTGCCGTGCTCGACGTGGATGCCGTCGGGGCCCTGCCAGAACCACGCGCGGAAGAGCACGTTGTCGCCGAAGCGCACGTGGCCGGCGGCGGCGGCGAGGCGCTCGCGCAGCCGGATGCGCACGCCGGGGAAGCCGAGCTGCGCGTCGTGGTTGCCCGAGACGAAGATCACCCGGTGGCCGGCGCGCAGCAGGCGGGCGAGGGCGGCGACGTAGCCCTCGTGGTCGGCGAGGATGCGCTCGATGAGGTCGATGGAGACGGGCTCGGTGCGCGGGAGGTCCTCGAACTGGGCCTTGCCGTCGATGACGCGGCCGGCGTCGAAGTCGAAGAGGTCGCCGTTGAAGACCAGGTCGAGGCGGTCGTCGGGGCCGAGGGCTCCGTTGAGCAGGTGATCGACGACGGCCGCGAACTCGGTGTCGGGGAAGTAGGGGTTCTGCCGCCAGCGCATCCAGAGGTCGTCGCCGGGGACGCCCTCGCAGAGATGCACATCCGAGATGACCAGCGTGTGACGCACTGTGTTCGTGTGGCTCCGACGGGAGGATGACCCATTTCGCCCGGGCGTGGCGACCCGATGACGCGAGGGCGGGACGAGCGCCGGGCGGAGCGCCGACCGCAGCTCAGGTGCTTGAACGGTGGGCGCGGGAGTCGTGATAGAAAATCGGGTCTCACGGTCGGGCGGACGCGAGACGACGTTCGCCCCGACGACCCGATCCGCGAAGGCGAGCGATGGCCCAAGAGTACGTGCTGCAGATGTTGGATGTCCGGAAGGTGCACCCCCCGAAGAAGGAGGTGCTCAAGGGCATGACCCTGGCGTTCCTGCCGGGGGCGAAGATCGGGGTGCTGGGGTCGAACGGGTCGGGCAAGAGCTCGCTGCTGCGCATCATGGCGGGCGTCGACAAGGAGCACACCGGCGAGGTGCTGCGCGCCAAGGGGATGCGCTTCGGGTTCCTGACGCAGGAGCCCGCGCTCGACCCGGCGCTCGACGTGCGCGGCAACGTCGACCTCGGCGTGGCCCCCACGCGGGCCCTGCTCGCCCGCTACGAAGAGCTGTCGATGAAGCTCGGCGAGACGATGCCCGAGAAGGCCTACGAGAAGCTGATGGACGAGTTCACCCGCGCCCAGGAGGCCATCGACGCCACCGACGCGTGGAACCTCGACCGCCAGGTCGAGGTGGCGATGGACGCGCTGCGCCTGCCGCCGGGCGACGCCGACGTGACGAAGCTCTCGGGCGGCGAGCGGCGCCGCGTGGCCCTCTGCCGGCTGCTGCTGGAGAAGCCCGACGTGCTGCTGCTCGACGAGCCCACCAACCACCTCGACGCCGAGAGCGTCGACTGGCTCGAGCAGCACCTGCACGCCTTCCCCGGCACCGTCATCGCCGTCACCCACGACCGCTACTTCCTCGACAACGTCGCGGGCTGGATCCTCGAGCTCGACCGCGGCGAGGGGCACCCCTTCAAGGGCAACTACACCAGCTGGCTGGAGCAGAAGCAGGCCCGCCTCGCGCTCGAGGAGAAGCAGGAGAGCGCGCGGCGCCGCACGCTGGCGCGCGAGCTCGAGTGGGTGCGCCTCTCGCCGCGGGCGCGGCAGGCCAAGAGCAAGGCGCGCCTCGCGGCCTACGAGGCGATGGCGGCCGACTCGGGCAACGAGCGGGCGTCGCAGTCCGAGCTGCAGATTCCGCCCGGGCCGCGGCTCGGCGACCTGGTCATCGAGGTGCGCGACCTGCGCAAGGGCTACGGCGACCGGCTGCTGGTCGACGGGCTCTCCTTCGACCTGCCGCGCAACGGCATCGTCGGCATCATCGGCCCCAACGGCGCCGGCAAGAGCACGCTCTTCAAGATGCTCGCCGGGGCGGAGCAGCCCGACTCGGGGACGGTGCGCTTCGGCGAGAGCACGCTCATCTCCTACGTCGACCAGTCGCGCGACGCGCTCAACGGCGACAACAACGTCTGGCAGGAGATCTCCGAGGGCCGGGAGACCATCGACATCGGCAAGCGGTCGATCCCGTCGCGGGCCTACGTGTCGGGCTTCGCGTTCAAGGGCAGCGACCAGCAGAAGCGGGTGGGCGACCTCTCCGGGGGCGAGCGCAACCGGGTGCACCTCGCCAAGCTGCTGAAGAAGGGCGGCAACGTGCTGCTGCTCGACGAGCCCACCAACGACCTCGACGTCGACACGCTGCGCGCGCTGGAAGACGCGCTCACCGACTTCGCCGGCTGCGTGCTGGTGATCTCGCACGACCGGTGGTTTCTCGACCGCATCGCGACCCACATGCTGGCCTTCGAGGGCGACAGCCGGGTGGTGTTCTTCGAGGGCAACTACCAGGACTACGAGGCCGACCGCGTGAAGCGCCTCGGCGCCGAGGCGGCCAGGCCCACCCGCGTGAAGTTCAAGAGGCTCGCCTGAGCCATGGACCTCGCGGAACGACAGGGGAAGGCGCTGCTCGCCGCCGTCAAGGACCGGGGCTTTACCCCACGGCGTAAGGACATCGAGGCGCTGGTCGGGCTGCTCGGCGTCGACGACGACGACGCGGTCGACGACGTGATGCGCGCGGTGCTGGCGCACCCGGAGGAGGCCCTCGACCGGGCGCTGGAGCGCTTCCACGGCGCGCGCCCGCCGCTGCGGGGGAGGCTGGTGAAGCTGGTGGGGCGGCTGCTCGCCGTGCCCGCGCTCGCGGCGCGCGCCGACGCGACCTGGCAGTGGGTCGTCGGGCGGCTCGAGGACGAGGACGCCAAGACGCGGCGCAACGCGATCCTGGTGCTGGGGCGCGCGAGCGCCGAGGTGGCCGAGGACGCGCTGCTCGCGTCGTGGGACCGCGAGGAGCGCGTCGACCACAAGGTGTCGGTGGCGCAGTCGCTCGGGCGGGTGGGCGGCGCGAAGACGCGGGCGCTGATGCAGCGCGTGGCGAGCGGCGACGCGCGGCTGCAGAAGGCCATCGACCAGGCGGCGCTGATGGTCGAGCGCACGATGCACCGCGACGGCGGCTCGGCGGTCGAGGCCCGGGGCGTGCCGCGCGCGGCGGCGGCGGTCGAGCTGAGCTGCAAGCGGGGCCTCGAGGCGCTGCTGGCGGCGGAGTTCGACGCGTCGTGGGGCCCCACCATCGTCGGCCCCGGGCGCGTGCGGGTGATGCTCTCCGGGTCGCTGGAGACGATCTTCCGGTCGCGGATCTTCCAGACGATGGCCTTCGTGATCCCGCCGGTGATGAAGCCGGCGAGCGGCGACGTGGCCGACGCGGTGGTGGCGGCGCTGCTCTCGCCCGGGTCGCTGCGCATCCTGGAGAGCTTCACGCTGCGCACCATCCGGTACCGCCTCGAGTGGGCCGAAGGCGGGCACCGGCGCGCGCTGACGTGGCGGGTGGTCTCGCGCGTCGCGGCGCTCTGCCCGGCCCTGGTCAACGACCCGAAGGACAGCACCTGGGAGGTGCTCGTGCGCGAGTACCCCGACCGGGTGGTGGTGCTGCTGCGGCCGCGCAAGCTCAACGATCCGCGCTTCGGCTACCGGCGCGCGGAGGTGGCGGCGGCCTCGCACCCGACGGTGGCCGCGGCCATCGCGCGCGTCGCCGGCGTGTCGGCCGACGACGTGATCTGGGACCCCTTCGTGGGCTCGGCGCTCGAGCTGGTCGAGCGGGGCCGGCTCGGCCCCTACGCGCGCATGGAGGGGCGCGACCTCGACGCGGCGGCGCTCGACGCGGCGCGCATGAACCTCACGGGCTACACCCGCGTGAGCCTGGTGCAGGGCGACGCGCTCGACCCGGCCCCGGAGGGCGTCTCGCTCATCGTGACCAACCCGCCGATGGGCCACCGGGTGGGCTTCGGGCAGGACGTCGGGGCGATGCTGGAGCGCTTCGTCGCCCACGCCGCGCGCTCGCTCGTCCCCGGCGGGCGCATGGTGTGGCTCTCGCCGCTGGACCCGCGCGTGCGCCAGGCCGGCACCCGGGCGGGGCTCCGGCTCTCGCAGTGGCAGCGCGTCGACCTCGGCGGCCTCGAGGTCGAACTCCAGCGCCTCGAGCGGCCGGCCTGAGCGGAGTCCGGGGGCATCGCCGTCATGCAGCAGTTCACGGTGCGCAGGCTCTCGGTGGGGTTCGGGCCGGCGGCGCGCCCCGCGCTGCAGCGGGAGCTCGACGCGATGGCCGCCGCGGTCGACCTCTCGACCGACGACGGCCGCCGCGCCGCGCTGCGCCGGGTCGCCGCCCGACTGCTCGCCGACCTCGCCGGCGCCACGCACGCGCTCGCCGTCGACGCGGGCCTCCCCCTCGACCGGGCGCCGCCCTTCTTCGACGCGATGGCCGAGGAGCTGCGCGCCCGCTACCCCCAGGAGACCCGCCGCAACGCCGTCACCGCGCCCTCCGCGGTCGCGGCCGACCCGGGCGTGCCCGGGCACCTCGTGGTCAGCCTGGTGCTGGGCGCCGTCGGCGCGCTCGCCCCGGTCGCGGCCGCCGACCGCGCGG
>JAQBQI010000204.1 GCA_028287085.1 Myxococcaceae bacterium | reverse complement strand
CGCCCCGGTGCTACGCTGCGAGGACTGCGAACGGGAGCGCAGAATCAGCGGCGCTTCGCGCCCGCAGTCCGCCACGGGGTGCGAGATAAAGAACCCCACTTGAGGTGCGCCATGGCTGGTCCTTCTCCACCGTCCAGCGCGCCTCGTACTCGCTCACGATCTGCAGCGCGGCCTCGGCCGTCTCGACCGGCGCGTCGGTCCCGAGGTTCCAGCACACCGCGTCCTCGCCGGCGGGCGGATCGACCTCGCGCACCTGCACCACCGTCAGCACCTCGGCGGCGGTGCCGGGCGGCTGCGTCTGGGGGGGCCGGAGCGTGACGGTCAGCACCCGCACTTCGCACCGGGCCACGCGCGCGGCGCGCTTGGGCGCGGCGCGGACCTCGACCGTCTTGTGGGTCAGGACGGCCCGCTGGGCGAGGCGCGCCAGCAGGGACGGCGCGGCCTTCGGGTCCGCCGTCGGGAGCAGCGCGCGGTCGTGGAAGAGCCGCAGCACGAAGCCGAAGTCGTGGGCGCGGCAGGTCGCGAAGTTGTCGAAGATGTCGGCCCCCTGGTCGGCCACCACCACGTAGCGCGGGCCGGCCCCGGACGGGCCGATGGCCGCGCGGCTGGAGCGGATCGCGCGCAACCAGTACTCACTCTCGCGGGCGCGGAGCCTGCGCGCGTAGGTCGATTCGGCCTTACGGCGTCCGGGGATGACCGGATCGCGCACCCATCGCTGGGGCGGCAGGACGCCCAGCGGCTCGCGGGTGGCGGCGTCGAGGGCGAGCACCGAGAGAACATGGACGCCCCGCCCGCGGCCGTCGCCGATGGGGCCCAGCCCGCGCGTGGCAGGGTGGGCGGTGAAGTCCAGTTCGGTCATGTCCATGACCAGCAGGACGCGCGCACGGGAGGCGCATCGATCGAGGGTGTTGAGCACGTGGCCGTAGAGCACATCGTCCGGCAGGACGGCCGGATTGCCGAGAAACTCGTAGCCCCGCTTGGCCTCCCGCAGGCCCTCGAACAGGGCGGGAAAGCTCGCGGAAGGTGCCCTGCCGAAGGCGGCGCTGACCCGAAGCAGCCGCTTGTCGCGCGCGCCGTGGCCCAGCGTCGAACGGCGAAACTCGTCGGACAGCGAACGGATCGCGGGAGCTTCCATCGACAGAGGAGAGCTCTTCTGGCCTTGCGCGCAACCACCCGAAGATTCCGGGAAAGATCAGGGCTTCAGCCCGTCGGCACGGCGCGACCGGGGGAGAATCCCGGCCCGCCGAAGGAGCAACTACCGCCGCAGGTACTCGGTGCCCTGCGCGGCGAGGAAGTCTTCGTAGGTGCCGTTGAAGAGCTGCGGGCCCTTCTCCGAAAGCTCCAGCACGCGCGTGCCGAGGGCGCTCACGAAGTGCCGGTCGTGGCTCGTCACGATGACCGTGCCCGGGTACGCAATGAGCGCCTGCAAGAGCGCGTCGATGCTCTCCACGTCGAGGTGGTTGGTGGGCTCGTCGAGCAGCAGCACGTTGCACTTCGTGAGCATCAGCCGGGCGATGACCAGCCGCGCGGCCTCGCCGCCGGACAGCGTCTCGGTGCGCTTGAGCCCCGCCTCGCCGCTGAAGAGCAGCTTGCCCAGCACCGAGCGAACCTGCTCGATCGAGGCGTTCTCGTCGAAGCGGCGCAGCCAGTCGTAGGCGGTGAAGCCCTCCTCCAGGGCCTCGTGGTGGTCCTGCGCGAAGTAGCCGACGGTGGTCTCGTGGCCCCAGATGACCTCGCCCGTGTCGGGCTTGTACTCGTCGACCAGCATCTTGAGCAGCGTCGACTTGCCGATGCCGCTCGGGCCGATCACCGCGAGGCGCTCGCCGCGCATCATGTTGAAGCTGAAGTCCTTGAAGACCTGCTTGTCGCCGAAGCGCTTCGACAGGTTGGTCGCGCGCAGCACGTCGCGGCCCGACGGGCGCAGCACGTCGAACTTCACGTACGGGCGCACCACGCTCGAGCGCCGCACCACCATGCTGGCCTCGAGCTTCTCGATCTCCTTCACGCGCGACTGCGCCTGGCTCGAGCGGTTGGCGCTCGCCCCGAAGCGCGCCACGAACTCCTTGAGCTCGGCGATGCGCTTCTTCTTCTGCGCGATGTCCTGCTCGCCCTGGCGCTTGCCGGTGGTCTTCTGCTCGACGAAATCCGCGTAGTCGCCCGTGTAGACGGTGACCGTCTGGAAGTCGACGTCGGCCACGTGCGTGGCGATCGCGTTCATGAAGTGGCGGTCGTGGCTGACCACCAGCAGCGTGCCGCGGAAGTCGTTGGTCAGGTACGACTCCAGCCAGCGGATGGAGTCGAGGTCGAGGTGGTTGGTGGGCTCGTCGAGCATCAGCACGTCGGCCCCCGCGAAGAGGGTCTGCGCGAGGAGCACGCGGAGCTTGTAGCCGCCCGCGAGCGAGTCGAGGCGCTGCTCGTGCTGCGAGGTCGGGATGCCGAGGCCCTCGAGCAGCTCGGCGGCGCGCGCGTCGGAGGTGTAGCCGTCCTCCTCGGCGACGATGCCCTCGAGCTCGGCGAGGCGCATGCCGGCCTCGTCGGTCATCTCGCCGGCGAAGATGGTCTCCTTCTCCTGCATCGCGTCCCACAGGGCCTTGTTGCCCATCATCACCACGTCGATGATGCGGAAGGCGTCGAAGTGGAAGTGGTCCTGCCGGAGCACGCCGACCTTGAGGCGCGAGGGGATGCTGACCGTGCCCTTGTCGGACTCCTCCTCGCCCGCGATCACCCGCAGCAGCGTCGACTTGCCCGCGCCGTTGGCGCCGACCAGCGCGTAGCGCTTGCCCGGGTCGAAGATCATCGACACGTCTTCGAACAGAACCTTCGGACCGAAACGCTTGCTGAGGCTCTCGAGGGTGATCATCGCGGGGGCGCTAATTGCACCGGCCTTCGCGCCGACGCAACCGCTCAGGCCGATCGGGTCAGGGCCGCCCGGCGCACCCGCCGCCAGAGGGCCAGGTCACCGTCGACCAGCCGCAGCTTGTCGGCCCGCGGGAGCTGCTTGATCGCGTACTCCAGCTTCCGCGCGTCGGTGGGAGGCTGTCGCCCGCGCGACCACGCCACCGTCACCGGCAGCCGCGCCCGGGTGTACTTCGCGCCGCGCCCGGCGTTGTGCGCCGCCACGCGGTCGGCGAGCGAGCGCGCGATGCCGGCGTAGAGGGAGCCGTCGGCGCAGCGCAGGAGGTAGACCGTGTAGCGGGGGTCGGGCATCGGCGACGCCCGGAGGGTAGCGTCAGGCGGCGGCGGACGCGGGGTCCGAGGCGGGTTCGGAGGCGCGGTCGTCGCGGGACTCGAGCACCTCGATGGCGGGGCGGTAGGCGCGGCGCTCCTCGTCGTAGGCCAGCATGCGGCCGTCGGCGATGTCGAACCAGAAGGCGTGCAGCCGCACGGTGCCCTTCTCCAGGTGGCGCCTCACCGCGGGGTAGCGCCGCAGGTGCTCGAGCTGGAGGCGCGTCGACCACTGCGAGAGCTGGTCGACCTCGGAGAGCGCGGGGTTCATCGGACCGCTCACGCGCCAGGCGTGCACGGCCGACTCGGCGGCCTCGAGCCAGCGCGCGATGTGGGGGTCGGCGACGTTGCCGTCGAGCACCGCGCGCATGCCGCCGCAGTTGGAGTGGCCGCACACCACCACGTCGTGCACGCCGAGCACGTCGAGGGCGTAGGCCACCGCCGACACCACCGCCGAGGGCGTGCCCGAGAGCCCGTCGCCGCGCAGCGCCGGCGCCAGGTTGGCCACGTTGCGCACCACGAAGAGGTCGCCGGGCCCGGCGCCCGCGAGCACGCTCGGCACCACCCGGCTGTCGGAGCAGCCGAGGAAGAGCGTGTGCGGGGACTGGCTCTGCGCGAGCTCGGCGAAGCGGCCGGCGTAGGCCGGGCGCTGCTCGGATTCGTACTGGCGGATCCCGTCGAGGAGGTTGCTCATGCCGGGAGACGAACCAAGGAACGTGCCGTACAGAGATCCCGCGCGATCGTCGGCGCGCCGCGCGGGCTTGTCGGCGTACCCCGACGTCGCCGATCGTGCGGGCGTCGGGAAACGCCGACAGCCCCCGTAGACACCCACCCAGATGCCCACCGACACCCCCCTCGCGACCCTGCTCTTCCGCTCGCACGCCGCCCTCGTGCTGCTCTCGATCGTCGCGCTCGTGGTGCCGATCGCGGGCCTGCTCTACACGCGTTCGCTGCTCTCGCGGGTGATCGAGGTGGAGATGCTCGACGTCGACGCCGAGGAGGCGGTGCACCGCGCCGCGTGGCAGGTCGAGGTGTCCGCGCGCCACGCCTCGCGGGTGTGCCTCGCCAACCCGGCGGTCGCCCCGTCGACGATCGTGCCCGACATCGTGGCCGCCGACCGCGCGCTCGAGGCCGCCCTCGCGCGCCACGGCGGGCGGGCCAGCCCGATGCTGCTGCGGCCGGCGCGGGCCTACCACGCCCTCGTCGCCGACGTCGGGCGCGACACCTGTCGCACGCTCGGGCGCGTCGCCGCCGCGCGCCTCGCCCTCGACGAGGAGCTCACCGACGCCTGGATCGACCAGCTCCGCGCGCTGCACCGCGCGATCGCGGAGAGCGAGCGGGAGGCGCGGCGCA
>JAQBQI010000186.1 GCA_028287085.1 Myxococcaceae bacterium | reverse complement strand
GTGCGCGCCGCGATGCGGGGCGTCGAGGCGGTGGTGCACTGCGCGCAGGTCGGGTCGCGCGCCCCGCGCCCGCTGGCCGAGGCGGTCAATCTCGTGGGCGCCGAGAACGTGCTCGCGTCGGCGCGGGCGCTCGGGCTCGCGCGCATGGTGTTCCGCTCGGGCGAGGCGGTGACCCGCGGGGCGGTCGCGCGCAGCTACGTCGACGAGGAGTACCCCGCGCCGCCGCGCTTCACCGACCGCGCGGCCGAGGCGCTCTCGCTCGCCGACGAGCTCGTGCAGGCGGCGGGCGGCGGGGCGCTGTCGACGGCGGTGATCCGCCCGGGGATTCTCTGGGGCGCCGACGACACGCGCTGGCTGCCGGGCGTGCTGCGCCGCGTTCTCGCCGGGCGCTGGCGCTGGGTCGACGAGGGGCGCGCGATGCTGCCGACGAGCCACGTCGACAGCGTGGTCGACGCGATGGTGCGCGCGCTCGCGCTGCCGCCGGAGGCGCCGCGCACCTACTACGTCACCGACGACGAGCGGGTGACCGCGCGGGAGTTCGTCACGCGCGCCGTGGCCGCGGCGGGCGGCGGCAAGCTGGCGGCGTCGAGCCTGCCGTACTGGGCCGCGTCGGCGCTGGGCTGGTGGGCCGAGCGGGGCGACGACCCGCTGGCGTGCACCCGCGCGGAGGTGTCGCGCCTCGGGCAGACGGGCTTCTTCAACGTGCAGCGGGCGCGCACGTCGCTGGGGTGGGTGCCGGTGGTGAGCGTCGACGAGGGGATGCGCGCGCTGGGGGAGTGGGCCGCGGCGCGCGGCGGCGTCGAGGCGGTGGCGCGGGGCGAGGTCGACCCGAAGCCGTTGGGCTGATCGCCCCGTCGATCAGCGGTTGTGCACCCGCAGCGAGCCGAGCTGCTCGAAGTAGGCGTAGCGTTCTCTCGTCGCGTAGACCGTGACCTCATGGGCGTCGTCCCCGGTGAGCGGGCAGCGGGCGGTGAGGTGCTCGGCCCCGGTGAGCGCGCACTCCACCGCCATCTCGCCTTCGGCGTGGACGGTGACCCTCACGAAGACAGCCTGCGGGTTGTCGAGGGTCACCTCGACGGAGCCGCGCGCATCGCTCTCCGCGCGGGTCGGGGCGATCAGGCGCAGGCCGTTCGCGAAGAACCCCGGTTCGAGGGCGGGCGCGCGCATGTATTCGCCGGGCGTGCGGGCGACGGGTAGGAGTTGCCAGCGAGCCTCGTCGGGGTAGTGCGTGGCGAGGAGGGCCTCCGGGGGCGTCAGGAAATAGTAGGTGTGGTACCCCTTGTGGAAGCCGTCGGTGTCGACGCCACCCGCGTCCCAGGTGGTGTCGATGAGGTACCAGCGACCGTCCAGCTTCACGGCGTTCCAGGCGTGGCCTTCGCCCATGCCTTCGGTGACCATGTAACGGGCGCGGCCCTCGACGGTTCGCACGGTCAGCCCCGCGGCGCGGCCCACGGCCTCGAAGAGGGCGGCGTAGCCCGCGCAGACCGAGAGGTGGGTGCGGAAGACGGTGTCGGCGTCCTGCGGAGGGTAGACGCCGCGGCGGTAGGAACGGACGTCGTACGCGACGCGGTCGGCGACGTAGTCGTGGACGGCGCGGGCGAGCTGCCAGGGGTCGCGTTCGCGGGCGGCGAGGAAACGCCCGACGGCGCGGGGCGAGGTCTCGTCGGCGGGCGTGAGCGCGAGCACCGCGGGGTGCAGCCCGTCGACCGGCCAGGGCCAAGCGTGCGGGTCGCGCGGCCGCGGCGCCTCAAGTGGTGGCTCGGGCGGTGAAGGGGCGGCGGGCGCGGCGGTGGTGGATTCGGGCGGCGGCGGAGTCGCCGCGGCGATCGAGAAGGCGCGCTCGGGCAGCGGTCGTGGCGTCGGTTGGCGGTGGTGCGTGTCGTCGTGGACGGGGTTGTCGTCGGTGAGGCGGTAGAGCCAAGCGGACTTCGCAGCGAGCCAGAACAGGCCGCGGCGCGCGGACTCGGCGCGGCGGTCGTGGCGGCCGTCGAGCATCCAGTCGCCGCGGCCGTTGAGGGCCTCGAAGGCGCGCCGGGGGTCGCGCGCGAGGAGCACGCCGACGAAGAGAAGGCTGACGAAGAGCGTGCGGAGCACGAGGCGGTCGGTGAGCGTGAGGAAGCGCTTCCGGCCGGGCGCCTTGCGGGCGCGCCGCCACGCGGCGAAGGACTCCCAGAGGACCGGCAGGACGGGGAAGAGCAGGAGGCCGGAGGCGAGGGCGAGGCGGGTCGAGGCGCCGGCGTGGGCCGCGAGCGAGGACGCGACCCACGCGCCGAGGAGCGGCACCACGACGACGAGCGCCAGCCAGAGGAGCGAGAGCACGACCTTGACGAGCGCCAGGAGGGGCGAGCGGCGGGTCGGTCGCGGCGGGTTGGTGGGCATGGCGGGCCCGAGCGTAACGCCAGGGGAGGGCGTCAGGGGCCGAGGCCAGCCCATCGATATCCGGCGTCAGGTGCTGGCTCGCGCCTGAGCGTTGGTCTTCTCTTTGCGGTCGCGGTCTCCAGCGAGACCGTTGCGATCACAACGATACGAAAAGGGAGAAGGTGGCCCGGCTGCACCGCGATCTACGCTGCCGTTGCTTCATTTCTGACCTGGCGGGGTTCACGAGCCAAGGTCAGCCGGGCCATACGATCTTCAGGATCTCTCCCTCGGACGGCGCGGGGTGTAACCCGAGCCCGCGGCGCTTGGCAACCCAAGAATGCGCGAAAGATCCGGCGGGGCCTCCGCTGGAGTCGCGCTGCCGATGGGGATACAAGCCGCGTCCATGGCAGAGATCGAGATCCAGGAGATCGCGGCGGGGAGCGACCCCCGCGCCTTCATCGACGCGGCGCACGCGGTCTTCAAGGGCGACCCGAACTTCATCGCGCCGCTGGAGATGTTCGACATCAAGCCCAGGCTCGACCCGAAGAAGAACCCCTTCTTCAAGCGCGGCGAGGCCGTGTACTTCGTGGCGCGCCGCGGGGGCGAGCTGGTCGGGCGCGTCTCCGCCTCGATCGACCGCGAGCACAACCGCGTGTGGAAGGAGAAGACCGGGTTCTACGGGCTCTTCGACACGAACGACGACGACGCGGTCGGCGCCGCGCTGCTCGACCGTGCGGCGGCGTGGCTGAAGGCCAAGGGGATGACCCGGATGAGCGGCCCGTACGGGCTCTACGCCAACGAGGAGATCGGCACGCTCATCGAGGGCTTCGACTCGCCCCCGGTGCTGATGATGGCGCACTCGCGCACCTGGCAGGGCCGCGTCACCGAGGCGTGGGGGCTCACCAAGGAGAAGGACCTCTACGCGTGGCGCTACGACGTGGGCACCTTCCCGAAGCGGGTGGAGAAGGCCTGGGCCGACATGAAGGCCCTGCCCGAGCTCACGCTGCGCTCGGTGAACACGTCGAAGATGCACGACGAGCTCAAGATCATCATGGACATCTACAACGACGCCTGGGAGGGCAAGTGGGGCTACGTCCCGGCGCTCCCCGAGGAGATCGAGAAGATGGCCGAGGACCTCAAGCTCATCATCGACCCCGACCTGGCGTTCATCGCCGAGGTCGACGGCAAGGCGGTGGGGATGTGCATCCTCCTGCCGAACATGAACGAGTGCATCCGCGACATCGAGGGGAAGGAGTTCCCCTTCGGCATCGTGAAGGCGCTGTGGCGGCTGAAGGTGTCGGGGCCGAAGTCGTCGCGGCTGATGCTGCTCGGCATCCGCAAGGAACTCCGCGGCGTGCGCAAGTACATGCCGCTCTCGGCCGCGATGTACGTCGAGGTCGCGAAGCGCGGCTCGGCCAAGGGCTACACCTGGGGCGAGCTGTCGTGGACCCGCGAGGACGACTCGCCCATCAACAGCGGCATCGCCGCCATGGGCGCGAAGATCTACAAGCGCTACCGCATCTACACGAAGGACCTCTGACGGCCGCCGCCCGGCCCGCTTGCGGCGCCGCCGGGGGAGGGGCCAGACTCGCGGCCGTGCGCCCCCCCACCGCCCTCGCGCTGTCGCTCTCCCTCGCGCTCGCAGGCTGCGCGAGCACCGTCGACGGCACCCTCGCGCGCGGCCCCGACGGCGGCGCGACCGACGTGCTGCCGGGGCTCAACCCCGACGGGCTCGACCCCTTCCGCCCCGTCGAGGCGGGCGTCATCGTCGCCGACGCCGGGGTCCGCGACGCGGGCGAGTTCACCTTCGGCGACGCCGCGGTCTTCGACCAGCGCTACGCCACGCTCTACGTGGGCACCAACTCGGGCGGCAACGAGGAGACCACCTACGTCAGCGCGACCTTCCGCTACGTGCCCTACCCCGACGACCCGCGGTGCGAGCTGCGCTCGGCCGGATCGTGGGACGTCTCGGTGTGCTCCAGCGCCGGCGCGGCGCCCGTCGATCCGCACCCGCGCACCTTCCCCAACGCCGGCGAGATCAGCCTCACCGGCGGCCTCACGGACGTCGCGCTCCGCCCGCAGCCGATGGGCCAGTACCCGCCCTACTTCGTCGAGGGCACGGAGTTCCCGGGGCCCCGCAGCGTGCGCGTGCGGGCGCCGGGCACGCGCGAGGTCCCGGCCTTCGACCTGAGCTTCGTCGTCCCGCCGACGGTGGTCGTGACCTCGCCGACCGCGAGCGAGCTCGTCATCGACCGCGCCCGCGACCTCGTCGTCGAGTGGGTCCCCAACAACGCCCGCGAGGTCTGGGTGGTGCTCACCACCAGCGAGTCGACCAGCGAGGGCACCCGCAGCTACCGCGCCGCCGTGCTCAGCTTCGGCGACGCGGGCCGCGCGGTGCTCCCCGCCCGCGCCCTCGGCGCCCTCCCGGTCACGGCGCGCGCGGCCCTCACGGTGATGCCCTTCAACATCACCACCGCCACCATCGGAACCTGGCCGCTCACCGCCACCGTCGTGGGGCAGGGCCGCCGGTACGTCGCCGCGCTGCGATGACCGCGCGCCGACTCGCCTTCGCCTGCGCGACCGCCCTCGCGCTGCCCGCCCGCGCCCAGCTCCACCCCTCGGCCCACCCGCGCTGCGTCGTCACCGCCCACGTCGCGGTCGCCGCCGACGACGCCCTCGACCCGCGCGCCCCGCCCGCGCTGCTGGCCCTCGACGACGTGCTCGTCGTGGCGTGGCGCGACCGCGACGGCGCCCTCCGCGCGCAGCGTTTTGCCCACGACCTCCGCGCCCTCGACGAGCCCCGCGAGCTGGCCCGCCCGGTGGGGGTCTTCGCCCTGGCCCGCACCCCCACCGGGCTCGCGCTGGCCTACGTCGAGCGCAACCACGACCTGGTCGTCGCGCGCCGCTCGCCCACGCTCGAGGCGCAGAACGTCCCCCGCGTGGTCGAGTCGCTCGGCACCCCCGTCGCCGCGGTCGCCCTCGCCGCGACCGCCGACGGCGCGCTGCTCGCGTGGGCCACGCCCTCCGACGTGCGGCTGACGGCGCTCGACCCGCGCGGCGTGCCGCGGGGCCCCTCGTCGGTCGCCCTCGAACAGGCCGGCTCGGGCGCGCTGCGCCTCGACGCCACCGGCCCGATCACC
>JAQBQI010000177.1 GCA_028287085.1 Myxococcaceae bacterium | reverse complement strand
GATGGCCGCGCGGGCGATGGCCGTGGCCGAGGCGGGCGACCTGGCGCTGGCGAGCCACCTGGCGGAGTACGCGGCCCTGGCCGCGCCCGACGACGGGGCGATCGCGGAGACGCGGCGCGAAGTGTTCGGGCGGCGGGCGCTCGCGGCGACGTCGCTGATGGCGCGCGGGATCTACACGGACGCGGCCAACGCGCGGCGGGGGTGAGCGGGGGGCGCGGGCGGTTGGAGGAGACGCCAGACCCTGGGCGTGAGCGAGGGGAAGCGACCTCCAACAGTAGCGGCGCGCTACGGCGTGACGACGAAGGTGTACGACCGCTGCGAGCCGCCCGCGTAGGTCACCAGCACCACGTTGGTGCCGGGGCGCACGGCGCGCACGCGGAACCACCTCGCGTCGGGCGAGACGCCCGCCTCGACGACGCCGGGGCCGCTCTCCGCGTACGTGCGAATGCGCGCCGCGCTGATCCGCCACGTCTCTCCGACCGCGAGGCGGACCTCCTCCCTGCCCGCCCGGCGCCGCTGGGCGTCGACCTCGCCGGGCGGCATCGCCAGCGCCGCGAGCGCCGCGAGTCCCGTCGCGGCGATGAACCTGCGACCGATGGACGCCACTCGGCGACTCTACGCCCACTCTCGCGCCGGGGAGCGCCGGCAACGCGGACGCGAGGCGGCACCGCCGGGTTGCATCGGCCCGTCGCGCGCCGCAGGGTCGCCGCGATGTCCAACCCCGACGACCCGGCTTGCCGATGACGCCCCCGACCCGCGCGTTGCTGCTCCTGCTGGCGGCGCTGGCCGGCGCCCGTCCCGCCGCGGCGCAGGTCCACCCGACCGCCGACCGCGTGACCCCCGTTTCGGGCCCGCCCGGGACCCTGGTGACCCTCGTCGGGCACGGCTTCATCCGGGGCGTCGCGGTCTACCTGGAGGGCGTGCTGCTTCCGATCGTCCGACGCACGCAGACCCGGCTGGTCGTGCGGATTCCCGAGGGCGCGCACAGCGGGACCCTCCTCGTGACCTACGGCGACGAGGAGGAGAACGCCGGCGCGTTCCAGGTCAGCGCGCCTCCGCCGGGCGGACGGGCAAGGTAGCGTCGGGCCTTCGGCGCGAGGGAATGACCGTGGGGAGGGACGTCCATGACCGGGATGGGTGTCGTCCGTCTCGCTGAAAGAGTCGTCCATGCCGGGCGTGATGGAGGTCACTGGCAGCAGGGAGAGTCGACCATGCGGCGCGGATGGACGACCATGCCGGTGCTGAGTGTCGACCATGCCGACGGCATGGACACGACCCCATGCCAGGGCGGATTCGTCGGTCGATCGCGTGACCCGACATCGAGCGCCGCGGTCACCCACACCACTGGCTTCACCACCAAGGACCCCGTTTGACCCCCCATCGCCCCCGCCGCTGGCGCCTCGCCGCCTCCGCGCTCACCGGCGCCCTGCTCGCGCTGCGCCTCGCGGCCCTCGCGCAGACCGGTTGCTCGCCGCTGCGCACCGATCCCGCGTGGCGCGCCACCGTCCGCGCCCGGCCGGAGCCCCTCGACCGCGCCGCCGTCGTCCCCGACCGCGCCCGCTGGACCCGCCGCTTCGCGCTGCCCGCCCCCTTCACCGAGGCCTGCGACCTCGCGTCGACCCCGCGCGGACTCGTCGTGGCGGCGTCGATACAGGCCCTCGGCGTCGACGGCGCGGCGCTCCACCGCTGGGAGGGCGGCGCCACCTCGCGCGAGCTCCTGCGCTGGGACGGCCAGGGCTTCCTGCGCGTGCACGCGTGGGGCGACACGCTGGTGGTCCCCGACGCCGACGCGCCCTTCCACCTGCTGCCCTTCGCCTTCGATCTCGACGTCGACGGCTACGTCTTCGTCTCGTCGCCCGACGGCGCGATCACCGACCGCAACCGCGAGGTGCTGCCCGCCGCGTACCACGTGTTCGACGCCGCGCGCCTCGCCGACGGGCGCCTCGTGGCCTCGACCGGCGCCTACCCCCCGAGCGCCATCGCCTACGTCGGCGACCACGCTCCGGCTGCGCTCTTCGTCGACGACGGCGCGGGTCGGCCGTGGCGCCGCGCGCTGGAGTACCCCTCGGCGCGGGCGCTCGGGGTGCATCGCTTCACCTATCTGCAAGCGCTGCCCGACGGCGCGCTCCTCGCCGGAACCGAGTCGCCCCGCGGGCCGGGCGCGGTGCGCATCGACGACCCGACGGGCGCACCGCGGGTGGAGCGCGCGGAGGGCGTGGCGGGCTACGTGCTGCGCTGGGCGCTGTGGGGCGACGCCGTGCTGGCCGTGGTGCAGGGCGCGTCGGGCACGGCGCTGCTGCGCTCGACCGACGGCGGCAGGAGCTTCACCGCGATGCCCGCGCCGCGCGAGCCGGAGAGCGTGGCGGTGGCGGGCGGGGCGCTCTACGTGCTGGCCGACGGCGCGCTGTACCGCACCGACGACGGGGCGGACTTCGTCGAGCGGGCGCCGCGCGAGGAGGCGCTGGCGCACCGGGCGTCGAGCCTGGTGGGCGCCCCGCTGGTCGCGCACCGCGGGAGCCTGTGGGCCGCGTCGCCGCGCACGGGCGAGGTGTTCGAGGCGCGGTGAAGGGGTGAGGCGGCCGATGGGCGCCGGAAGGGCGACCGCAGGTCGCCCGTACATCAACAACACGGTGATGACGATGTACGGGCGACCTGCGGTCGCCCTTCCGGCGATCGATGCTCCCCTTCACCCCGCCGCCGTCGCCATCATCAGCGCGCGAATCTCCTCGCGCTCCTCGGCCGCGGGCAATCCCCAGCCCGCTTGATAGCCGAAGACCTCCGGTGCGCCCACCGACTTGAAGCCGTCGACCAGCTCCATGCGGTCGAGGCCCACCAGCGCCGGGTGCCACTCGCCGCACGCGTGCGCCAACGACAGCAGCTCCTTGCGCAGCGTCAACAGGTAGTTCGCCAGCCGCGCCGCCTTCAGCGTCGGATCCAGTCCCCCCATCAGCCACTCGCTCTGCGTCGCCACGCCCGTCGGGCAGTTGCCCGTGTGGCACTGCTGCGCCTGGATGCACCCGATCGACAGCATCGCCTCGCGCGCCACGTTGATCAGGTCGCAGCCCATCGACAGCGCCAGGATCCCCTGCTCGGGGAAGCCCAGTTTTCCCGAGCCGATGAACACCACCTTCTCGTGCATCCCGCGCTCGGCGAAGCATCGGTACACCGACGCGAAGCCCAGCTTGAAGGGCATCGACACGTGGTCGCTGAAGGCCAGCGGCGCCGCGCCCGTTCCGCCTTCGCCGCCGTCGATGGTGATGAAGTCGGGCGCGCGCTTCGACACGTCCATCTTCGCCGCGAGCTCGCGCCAGAACCCGAGGTCGCCGACGGCGCTCTTGATGCCCACCGGCAGGCCCGTCGCGTCGGCGAGCTTCTCGATGAAGTCGAGCATCGTGTCGACGTCCGAGAAGGCCGTGTGCGAGGCCGGCGAGATGCAGTCCTGACCCATCGGGATCAGCCGGATCTTCGCGATCTCCGGCGTCACCTTCTCCTTCGGCAGCACGCCCCCGAGGCCCGGCTTCGCCCCCTGCGACAGCTTGATCTCGATCGCCCGCACCTTCGCCGAGCCGACGCTCTCCAGGAAGCGCTCCATGGAGAAATTGCCCTTCGCGTCGCGGCAGCCGAAGTACCCCGTCCCGACCTGCCACATGATGTCGCCGCCGTGCCGGTGGTGGTCGCTGATGCCGCCTTCGCCGGTGTTCTGCCAGGCGCCCGCCAGCGCCACGCCGCGGTTGATCGCCTCGACCGCCTTGCGGCTGAGCGAGCCGTAGCTCATCGCCGAGGTGTTCACGATCGAGCCCGGGCGGAAGGCGTGCTTGCGCTGCCGGTACCCGCCGAGCACCTTGGCCGCGGGGCACCTGTACTCCTTGTCGTGCGACGCGCCGCCCACCGGAAAGGCGCTGTGCCGGATGATGATGTACCCCGGCGTCTGCTCGAGGTCGTTGTCCGTGCCGAAGCCGAAGTAGTTGTTCTCCTTCTTCGACGACGCGTAGATCCAGCGGCGCTGGTCGCGGGAGAAGGGCCGCTCCTCGTCGTTGCCGGTGACGATGTACTGCCGCAGCGGGCCGCCGAGCTCCTCGGCGAAGTACCGGAAGCGCCCGACGATGGGGAAGTTGCTCACGATGGCGTGGTGCCGCTGCCGCCGGTCGCGCAGCCCGAGCATCACGGTGAGGCTGATCGCACCCGCGGCCGACATCAGATAGAGCGGAACGTCCATACCGCCCGATGTATCACGGGCCCCGTCGGGGCCGACGGAGGGGCGGGCGCCGGGGCTCCCGATCGTGCTAGTGCGACACCACTCCCATGAGCGTGCTGAGCCTGCGTCGTAGCTCGAGGTCGCACGGGGTCGAAGGCCCCGTGGTGGTGGTGGTGATGGACGGCGTCGGCGTCGGCGCCGAGGACGAGGGCAACGCCGTCTGGCTGGCGCGCACGCCCGTGCTCGACGCGCTGGGTCGGGCGTTGCCGACGCGGCAGCTGCGGGCCCACGGCCTCGCGGTGGGCCTGCCCAGCGACGACGACATGGGCAACAGCGAGGTCGGCCACAACGCCCTCGGCGCGGGCCGCGTCTTCGAGCAGGGCGCCCGGCTGGTCAACCAGGCCATCGCCAGCGAGGCGATGTTTCGCGGCGAGACCTGGCGCTGGCTCGTCGACGGCGCGCGCGAGCGCGGGGCGCCGGTGCACTTCATCGGGCTGCTCTCCGACGGCAACGTGCACAGCCACGTCGAGCACCTCTACGCGATGATCCGACGGTGCGACGCCGAGGGGGTGCAGAGCGTGCGGGTGCACGCGCTGCTCGACGGGCGCGACGTGCCCGAGACCAGCGCCCTCGCCTACGTCGACGCGCTCGAGGCCTTCCTCGCGGGCTTCGCGCGCCGCGACTACCGCGTGGCCTCGGGCGGCGGCCGCATGAAGGTCACGATGGACCGCTACGAGGCCGACTGGTCGATGGTCGCCCGCGGGTGGAACGCCCACGTCCACGGCGAGGCGCTGCACTTCCGCTCGCTGCGCGCGGCGGTCGAGGGCCTGCGCGCCGCCGACCCCGGGGTCATCGACCAGAACCTCCCGGGCTTCGTCATCGTCGACGAGCACGGCGCGCCGGTGGGTCCGATTCGCGACGGGGCCTCGGTGGTGTTCTTCAACTTCCGCGGCGACCGCGCGATCGAGATCACGCGGGCCTTCGAGCAGGAGACGCTCACCAGCTTCGACCGCGGCGCGCGCCCCGCCGTGCGCTACGCCGGCATGATGCAGTACGACGGCGACCTGCGGCTGCCGCGGCGGTACCTCGTCACGCCGCCGGCCATCGACCGCACCCTGGGCGAGTACCTCGCGGCCGAGGGGGTGCGGCAGCTCGCCATCAGCGAGACCCAGAAGTTCGGCCACGTGACCTACTTCTGGAACGGCAACCGCACCGAGCCCTTCGACCCGGCGCTGGAGACCTACGTGGAGGTTCCGAGCGAGCTGCGGCCCTTCGAGGAGCGGCCGTGGATGAAGTGCGCGGAGATCACCGACCGGCTCATCGACGAGCTGAAGACGGGGAGGTACCGCCACGCGCGGGTGAACTACCCCAACGGCGACATGGTCGGGCACACGGGCATCCGCGACGCGGCGGTGATGGCCGTCGAGGCGGTCGACCTGCAGCTCGGGCGGCTGATCCCGGTGGTGACGGCGATGGGCGGGGCGGTGCTGGTGACGGCCGACCACGGCAACGCCGACGAGATGTACGAGCTCGACAAGAAGACGAAGCGGGCGCTCGTCCACGCTGACGGGCGGCCGCGGGCGAAGACCAGCCACACGCTCAACCCGGTGCCGCTGCACGTCGCCCTGCCGGCCGGGGTGACGGTGCGGCTGCGCGACGATCAACCCGCCGCGGGGCTGTCGAACGTGGCGGCCACGGTGCTCGACCTGCTCGGATATTCAGCCCCCGAGGGCTACGACCCCTCCCTGCTCGCGGAGTGACCCGCTGTACGGAAGTTCGACGTAAACCGGGAGGGGGCACTAGGCTCCGTCGGTGATGGCGCACGAAGTCGGTCCCAACATGCAGGTCACGGTTCATTACAAGCTCCGGGACGCCCGTGGAAATCTCCTGGAGGACACCGAAGACCCCGACGGGGACGGCGAGGTGAAGTTCATCGTCGGGATGTCGATGGTGCTCCCGGGGCTGGAGAAGGGCCTCGAAGGCGCCATGGCCGGCGACGTGATCAACCTCGTCGTGGCCCCCGAGGACGGCTACGGCACCCGCGACGAGACCGACGTCTTCGACGTCGACCGCACGGAGTTTCCCGACCCCGACGCGGTCGAGGTGGGCGGCGAGTACACCGCCGAGGGCGACGACGGAACCTCCCTGACGATGCAGATCCTTGAGGTGCACGACGACCACGTGAAGGTCGACGCCAACCACCCCCTCGCGGGACTCACCCTCAACTATCAGGTGAGGGTGCTCGACGTGCACCCGGCCTCGGAGGAAGAGCTGGTCCTGGCGCAGGCCGAGCTGGCCGAGCACCGGGCCCCGATCGGGGAGGTGTCCTGACGGGGGCGGTGGTTGTGGTAGCTTGCGGCCCTGTACTGAGCCCCATCCTCATGAACCTGAGCAATTCCGAACGTTTTCTCGACGAGCCCCGTCTCCTCCACTTCCCGGTCGCCGCGAGTCGCATCGATCCTGACGCCGCCAAGGTGGTGCGTCGGCTGACCCAGGCGGGCTTCAAGGCCTACCTGGTCGGCGGCTGCGTCCGCGACCTCCTCCTCGACAAGGCCCCCAAGGACTTCGACGTCGCGACCAGCGCGAAACCGAACGAGGTCCGCGGGCTCTTCCGCAACTGCCGCATCATCGGTCGCCGCTTCCGCCTGGCGCACATCCTGTGCAGCGGAAACAAGGTGATCGAGGTCGCGACCTTCCGGAAGGACCCGACGGCCGACATCCTGGACGACACGGCCGAGTGGGAGCCCGTCGACGAGTCCGAAGACGCCCCCCGCAAGGTGCGACCCCACGAAGACCAAGACCTCCTGATCCGCCACGACAACGTCTTCGGCACCCCGCCCGAGGACGCCATCCGCCGCGACTTCACCATGAACGCCCTCTTCTACGACCTCGAGCGCAAGGAGGTCGTCGACTACGTCGGCGGCCTCGCCGACATCGAGCGTCGGGTGATCCGCACCATCGGCGACGCCGACGTGCGCTTCCGCGAAGACCCGGTGCGCATCCTCCGGGTGATCAAGTTCGCGGCGCGCCTCGACCTGGGCATCGAGCCGCAGGTCTACGACGCCATGGTGGCCCACCGCGAAGACCTCCTGCGCGCCGCCCGGCCGCGGCTGCTCGAGGAGGTGCTGCGCCTCTTCCGCCACGCCGCCGCCCGCCGCTCGGTGTGGATCGCCTGGGAGACCGGGGTGCTCGCCACGGTGCTCCCCGAGGTGGCCGCGTGGATCGACGACCACCCCGACGCCTCGTCGCGGCTGTGGTCGCGGCTGGCGGCGATCGACGCGCGCGCCAAGTCGGGCGACCTGCCCTCCGACGCGACGCTGTTCTGCGCGCTGACGCTCGACCCGGCGCTCGAGTCGATGACCGGCGTGAAGGACGCCCTCAACGGCGCGACCGACTTCTACCAGGATCTCCAGGCCCTTCTCCCGATGCCGCGGCGGCTCTTCGACCGCGTGCGGCAGGTGGTGGCGGCGCAGCGGCGCTTCCGCACGGGGCGCGAGTCGACCCTGACCCGCCGGGACTTCTACGAAGACGCGCGCGACCTCTTCGTGCTCGACGGCTCGCGGGTGCGGCCGCCGAAGGAGTCGGCGCGGCGCGCGGTCGACGGCGTCTGAGCCGATCCGTCCGGCGGCGTGACGGATGGGGATAGGCGCTTCGGGGGGGGCGGCCCTATGCAGTGGCGTGACGGTCCTTGCTGATGGTCACGCCGGACACTTTCGACGCTCCGCTCCATCCGCCCGGGACGATCATCGGGCGGTACCGGCTCGTGCGCACGCTCGGCGAAGGCGGCATGGGCTCGGTCTACGAGGCCGTGCACGTCGACCTCGGCAAGCGCGTGGCGATGAAGGTGCTGCGGCCCGAGGTGGCGCGGGTGGCCGAGTCGCGGGCGAGGTTCCTGCGCGAGGGGCGCACGGCGGCGAGCATCCACCACGCGCACGTCGTCGAGGTCTTCGACGTGGGCCAGGAGGGCGGGGCGCTCTACCTGGTGATGGAGTACCTCGAGGGCGAGAACCTCTACGAGCACCTCTACCGCGTCGGCGTGCTGCCCGTCGCCGAGTGCGTCGACCTGCTGCTGCCGGTGTGCGCCGCGCTCGCGGTCGCCCACGAGCAGGGCATCGTGCACCGCGACGTGAAGCCCGAGAACGTCTTCCTCGCGCGCTCGCGGCACGGCGCGCTGCAGTCGAAGCTGCTCGACTTCGGCATCTCGAAGGTGCCGCTCCCCAACGGGGCGCGGCTCACGGCGACCTCGACCCTCCTCGGGACGCCGCACTACATGTCCCCCGAGCAGGCCCAGGAGGGCGGCCGCGTCGACGCCCGCAGCGACCAGTACGCCTTCGGCGTGATGCTCTACGAGTGCTCCACGGGCAAGCGCCCCTTCGAGGGCGACGACCTCTACCCCCTGCTGCACGCCATCGTGCGCGGCGACTCGATGCCGCCGCGCGCGGTGCGCCCCGAGCTCTCCCCCGCCTTCGAGGCGCTGGTGCAGCGGGCGATGGCGGTCGACCCCGCGGGGCGCTTCCCCTCGATGCACGCCCTCGGCGCCGCGCTGCTGCCCTTCGCCAGCCCCGCGACCCAGGAGGTCTGGCGCCCCGTCTTCGGCGCCGCCCCCGTGGTCGACCCGCCGACCGCCGCGCCCCGGCCGCGCCCCGCGACGACCACGCTCGCGGAGACGCCGTCGCCCCCCCGTCGCCGCCGCGCCTTCGTCGCGGGCTGCGTCGTCGGCCTCGTGCTCATCGGCACGGCCCTCGCCGCCACGCGCCGACCGTCGCCGCCGCCCGCCCGCCCACGGCCGCCCGCGGCCGCGCCCGTGACCGCGCTGGTCGCCGCGCC
>JAQBQI010000023.1 GCA_028287085.1 Myxococcaceae bacterium | reverse complement strand
CGCGCTGCGGCTGATCATGGGGAATCGTCGGGGCCGCGGGGTGGCTGTGTGCGCTGTGGCACACGGGCGCACCAGAGGCAGAACGCCGCGGTCGGTGACGGCGCCCCTCGACCTGAGGAGCGCGGCTTTCATCGAGAAATCAGCCGCGACCGGGAGTGAGGCACGGCGTCTGCTCGGGAGAGGCTGCGGCCGACGCCGAGCGAGGCCGTCGTAGAAACCAACGAGCGCCCGCCGCGGCGGGGGCCCACAGGAGACTCGCCATGAGCAACCGAACCCGCCTCTCCACCGTGCTCCTCTTCACCGGCGCGCTTGCGGGCGTCGCGGCGTGCGGACAGAGCGAGCCGACGACGGCGTTCCCGCGGGCGAGCGCGTCGTCGGGTGGCTACGTCACCCCGACCACCGCGAGCGTCACGCCGCGATCGAACGACCCCATGAACAGCCCGTACGGCGCGAACGGCAACGCCGTCGGGTCGACCACCTACGTCGCTCCGGGCAACGGCACCGCGGGCTTCGACAACACCCTCACCGGCAACGGCGTGAACCAGGGCGGGCGGGGCATGGGCGGCTACAGCACGACCACCTCCACCGAGCCGGTCAACCCCGGGTCGAGCGCCCCGGTGGTTGCGCCCAACGCGGGCGCGATCGACAGCGACCCGACCGGCACCAACGCCACCAGCACCGGCATCAGCGGCAACATCACCACCGGCCGCAACACCGGAACCTCGACCACGACCACCGGGACGAACAGCCGCCCGCGATCGACCACGGGCACCGGCACGCCCCGCTGAGGGCGCCGATCACGCCCCGGCGTGGGCCCGTCGCAGCGCGGCCACGTCGATCTTCGACATGCTCATCATCGCCTGCATCACCCGGCCCGACTTCGCGGGGTCGGGGTCGCCCATCAACTCCATCATCGCCTTCGGGATGATCTGCCAGGAGAGCCCGAAGCGGTCCTGGAGCCAGCCACAGCGGTCGGGCCTCCCCCCGTCGGCGAGGAGGCTCTCCCAGAGCCGGTCGACCTCCTCCTGATCGACGCACGAGACGAAGAGCGAGATCGCGGGCGTGAACTTGTAGTGGGGTCCGCCGTTGAGGGCGAAGTAGCGCCGGCCCGCGAGCTCGAAGGTGATGTTCATGACGCCCCCGGCGGGCGCCGGGGCGCCTTCGGGGTAGCGCGCGACGTGCACGACGCGCGAGCCCTCGAAGAGCGACGTGTAGAGCGTCACGGCCTCCTCGGCGTTCTGGTCGAACCACAGGAATGTGCTGATCTTCTGGTCGTCGGACATGGTCTCGTCTCCTCGTGCGACGCCCCGATGCGGGGCGCCTTCAACGGTGGGTCGGAGACGGGCGGGCGATCTCGACATCGCCGCGACGAATTGCCCGCGGCCCGCTACAGGTCGAGCTTGCGCTCGGCGGGGCTGAGGGCCGAGAGCTGGGCCCGGTACGCGTACGCGAGGGCCAGCATCAGGGCGGCGTGACCGAAGGCCACCGCCGCGATGCTGCGCGCGTAGGCGAGGGAGTCGGCGACGTTGCGGGCCGTGCTCGCGACGATGTGACCGTGGAAGGTGATGTTCGCCCAGACGAGGCCGTGGAGCGCGAGCGAGGCGAGGGCGATGTTGCGCGTGCGCTGGAAGGCGTGGCGGTGGTTGCGCAGCAGCAGGTCGTTGCCCGCCGCGAGCGCGAGCGCCGCGAGCACGATGGCCGCGAGCGCCCCGAAGCCGTAGCCGCCCGCGAGGTAGCCGACCAGCCCGTGGAGGGTCGCCTCGGCCAGGCCGCGGAGGGGGACGCCCGCGTGGTAGAGCGCCGTGCCGACGAGGGCCGTGGTCACGCCGCGCCCGTAGACGAGGCAGCTCAGCGCGGCGACCCGCAGCGCGAGCGGCGCGCTCGGCATCATCGCGCCCGAGGCGGGGCCCGCGCGGTAGGCCCCGTGACCGACGGTGATCGCGGGGAGCTCGACGTTCTGCCAGCGCCGCCGGAAGCGCCGCTCGCGGGCGACGAAGGATGCGACCGAGCTACCGACGACCAGGAGCGCGAAGACCAGCCATTGCACGCCGCGATGCTAGCGCAGTCGCGCGGGGCGTCCCACCGCGGCGGTCAGACGTGGAGCAGGCTGCTGACGACGAGGTCGGGCGGGAGGAGTGCGCGCCCGCGGAGGAAGTCGATCTCGACCGCGAAGGCCACGCCGACGACCTCCGCGCCCTGGCGGCGCGCGAGGGTGATGGCGGCCCGGGCGGTTCCGCCGGTGGCGATGACGTCGTCGATGACGAGCACGCGGTCGCCCGGGGCGAAGCTGCCGAGGTGCAGCTCGAGGCAGTCGTGGCCGTACTCGAGCGAGTAGGCCTCGCGGTCGGTCGCGGCGGGGAGCTTGCCGGGCTTGCGCGCCGGGACGAAGCCCACGCCGAGGTGGAGGGCGACCGCCGCGCCGAGGATGAACCCGCGCGCCTCGACGCCGAGCACCGCGTCGACGCGGGCGTCGCGGTAGGGCGCGGCCATCGCCTCGACCAGCGCGCGGAAGGCCGGGCCGTCGCGGAAGAGGGGCGTGAGGTCCTTGAAGACGATGCCGGGCTTGGGGAAGTCGTGGACGTCACGAACCAGCGCGAAGAGGTCACTCATGGGGCGCGCATGGAGCCCCAACGCGACGCCGGGCGCAACCTCAGGCCGACGCGGTGACAGCCCGCCGCGGCTCGCTCGGAGGGCCCACCCGCAGCGCCCGGAGCGAGAGCC
>JAQBQI010000161.1 GCA_028287085.1 Myxococcaceae bacterium | reverse complement strand
CGGCGCTCGACTCGACGAGCACGCGCCCGGCGGCCACGCCGAGCACGAGCGTGGCGGCCGCGGCGTAGCGGGCGGCGGCGGGGGGTACCTTCACACGAGGTCGCGGCGGCGGAAGAGGAGCGACGAGGCGACGAGGAGCCCGGCGGCCCAGAGCGCGGCGTAGACGAGGGCGAGGGCGACGTAGCGGGCGAGCGGGTGGTCGGGGTCGTCGGTGAGCAGCACGGCGCGCTCGGGCACGAAGAGGTGGAGGTTGGGCACGACCCGCGCGATGCCGTGGAGGGCGGCGCGGGCGGCGGCGGGGAAGTTGCGCCGCGGGAGGTGCTGCATCAGCCAGGTGCTGCGCGAGATGGCGAAGACGCCCACCGACAGGATCGCCGTGACGAAGGGCGTGCTGAAGGACGAGAAGAGCATCGAGACGGCGGCGGTGACCGTGACCTCGGCGAAGACGAGCAGCGCGCCGACGAGGACGAAGACGGTGTCGGCGGGGGCGACGACGTAGGCGAGCGCGGCGAAGCCGCCGAGCAGGGCGGCCGAGAGCGGGAGCACGGCCGCGAGGGTGAGGGCGCGGCGCAGGCGCGGGAAGACCAGCGGGAGGGGGATGAGCCCGAGCACGAGGGCGAGGGCGGCGAGGCGGAGGCCGCGCGAGCGCACGAGGTGCATCGCGGGGCCGACGGCGGCCTCGAGGCGCTGGGCGGCGGCGAAGCTGTCGTCGGCGGCGGTGAGGGTGACGACGGCGAGCAGCAGCGCGGCGGTGACGGTGATGAAGACGGCGACGGTGAAGAGGATGCCGAGGTACTTGCCGAGCACGAGCTCGTGGCGCGCGACGGGCTTGGCGAGCAGCACGTAGAGGGTGCGGAGCTCGAGCTCCTTGTAGAGGAAGTTGGCGCCCAGGAAGATGGCGATGAGGTTGGCGAGGAGCGAGATGGTGACGAGGCCGTGGTCGACCACGATGCGCACCGACTCGGCGTAGGAGAGCGAGCCGAGGCCGAGGCCGAAGAGCACCGAGGCGGCGCCGAGCCCGAGCACCGCGAAGAGGATGCGGTCGCGCAGCGCCTCGCGGAACGACGTCAGGGCGATGGCGAAGGTGCGCGCGTTCACGGCCCCGCGTCCGGGCCGGGGGCGTCCACCACGGCGGCGTCGGTCGCGCCGGCGTCCACCACGGCGGCGTCGGTCGCGCCGACGTCCACCACGGCGGCGTCGCCCGCGTAGGCGGCGGGGATCTCGCCGCGGGCGCGGGCGCGCTCGGCGGAGAGCACGTTGTGGCGCATCGCGTAGGCCTGCTCGCCGAAGAGGAACTCGCCGACGCAGGGGTGCGACGGGAGCTCGTGGGTGTGGCCGTCGACCTCCACGGTGACCTCGACGTCGGGGCGGATGCGGCGGATGGACCCGGTCTGCCAGAAGGCGACGTGCACGCGCACGACCCCTTCGGGGCGGGCGACGGCGAGCGCGGGGAGGTCGTCGTACTCGTCGCGCAGGAGGCGGTCGAAGCGGAGGCGGTCTTCGCGGCTGGCGACGAGGTAGGTGCCCTCGCCGAGGGCGACGCGGCGGAGGTGGCCGCGCTCGTCGGGGGCGCGCTGCGCGGTCTCGGTCGACTGCTCGTTGACCACGCGGAAGGGCGCGGCGTGGCCGGCGGTGCGCTGGTCGTACCAGTCCTGGAGGTGGCAGAGGTCTTCGTAGGTGATGTGCCGCTGGTCGTCGGTGGGGAGCGTGCGGCGGATCGTCGGGCCGCACCCGAGCGCGAGCGCGCAGAGGACGGCGGCCCAACGGAGCGGCGGGGTGGGCGGATCGGTCATGGCGCCGCGATGATGCCACGGACCGCGGCGGAGCTGCCCCCCCCATGCGGGAGCTCCCCGGGAACGCCGGGCGCGGCGCGAGGGAGTGGGATGAAATCCACGGATATCCAGCGTTTCGGGACGACGCCGGCCGTCGCAGCACGGGGAGAAGCGCGCGGAAACTTGCTTCGCGGTCGCGGGGTCGGCGGGGGAGGCGGGGCACCCGGAAATTTCCCCGTAGAACCGCCGACGCGAGGCGCGTGCCGTCACTCGGAGGGGTCACGAACTGGCGACCCGGCTTTGGGAGGGTGCATGGTGACCGTCCGCCCTCGTCGACGCCGACGCGGGAGCGCCACCACCTACAGTTCCGAGCCACAGGAGAGATCGCTTGAGCATCGACGGACCGATCCAGGGGAAGACCAACGGCAAGTCGAAGGGCGTCGCCGCCAACGCCTCTCCGGCCAGCAAGGCAGGCCGCCCGACGCGCTCCGGGCGGGGCGCGTCCGACCTGGTGCTGCGGCGCTACACGAAGCCCGGGGCCGACCCGCTGGCGGCGGTCGAGTACGACCGTCGCGACAGCGTGATCAGCAACCCCGACGGCTCGGTGGTGGCCGCGACGCGCGGGGCCGAGGTGCCGAAGGCGTGGTCGCAGCTCGCGACCGACATCGTGGTGTCGAAGTACTTCCGCCGCGCGGGCCTGCACGGCGACGCCAAGCAGGGCGAGACCAGCGTGAAGCAGGTGGTCTACCGCATCGCGCGCTCGATCCGCGAGGCGGGCGAGTCGCGCGGGTACTTCGCCGACGCCGCGCAGGCCGACACCTTCGAGGCCGAGCTGTCGTTCATGCTGGTGAACCAGTACGGCGCGTTCAACTCGCCGGTGTGGTTCAACTGCGGGCTCTTCCAGCGCTACGGCATCACCGGGCAGGGCGGAAACTTCGCCTTCAACGAGGCCACCGCCACCGTGGGCGAGACGGCCAACGCCTACGAGGCGCCGCAGTGCTCGGCGTGCTTCATCCAGAGCGCGCAGGACGACCTCATGGCGATCTTCGAGCTCGTGAAGAACGAGGCGCGGCTCTTCAAGTACGGGTCGGGCACGGGGTCGAACTTCAGCGCGCTGCGCGGCCGGCAGGAGAAGCTCTCGGGCGGCGGCACCTCGTCGGGGCTGATGTCCTTCCTCGAGGTCTTCGACCGCGCGGCGGGGAGCACCAAGTCGGGCGGCACCACGCGCCGCGCGGCCAAGATGGTCTGCCTCGACATGGACCACCCCGAGATCGTCGACTTCATCGAGTGGAAGATGAAGGAGGAGAAGAAGGCCCAGGCGCTGATCGCGTCGGGCTACCCCTCGGACTTCAACGGCGAGGCCTACCACACGGTCTCCGGGCAGAACTCGAACAACTCCATCCGCGTGACGGACGAGTTCATGCGCGCGGTCGAGACCGACGGCGAGTGGCAGACCAGGGGCCGCACCAACGGCAAGGTCATCGACACCTACCGCGCGAAGGACCTCTGGAAGAAGGTCGCCCTCAGCGCGTGGTCGTGCGCCGACCCCGGGGTGCAGTACGACAGCACCATCAACGACTGGCACACCTGCAAGGTCAGCGGGCGCATCAACGCGAGCAACCCCTGCTCGGAGTACATGTTCCTCGACGACACGGCGTGCAACCTGTCGTCGCTCAACCTCACGAAGTTCTTGAGCGAGGACGCCGACGGCACGCAGCACTTCGACGTCGAGGGCTACCGCCACGCCGCGCGGGTGTTCTTCCTCGCGCAGGAGATCCTCGTCGATTACTCGTCCTACCCGACGAAGCAGATCGCGCAGAACTCGCACGACTACCGCCCGCTGGGCCTCGGCTACGCCAACCTCGGCACGCTGCTCATGCTCATGGGCGTCGCCTACGACTCCGACGAGGGGCGCGCGATCGCCGCGTCGCTCACGGCGATCCTCACGGGCCACGCGTACCGGGTGAGCGCCGAGGTCGCCGCGGTGAAGGGCCCCTTCGCGGGCTTCGCCAAGAACCGCAGCTCGATGCTCGACGTGATGGGCAAGCACCGCGCGGCCGCCTACGCCATCAGCGACCGCGTCGGCCCGAAGGACCTCGTCGCCGCCGCGCGCGAGGACTGGGACGAGGCCGTTCGCGTGGGCGAGCAGCACGGCTACCGCAACGCGCAGGCGACGGTGCTCGCGCCCACCGGCACCATCGGGCTGCTCATGGACTGCGACACCACCGGCATCGAGCCCGACTTCGCGCTGGTGAAGTTCAAGAAGCTCGCGGGCGGCGGGTACTTCAAGATCGTCAACGCGTCGGTCGAGCGCGCCCTGGTGTGCCTCGGCTACTCGAAGGGTCAGATCGCGGAGATCCTCGCGTACGTCAGCGGCACGAACACCTTCCTCGGGGCGCCGGTGGTCAACCGCGAGTACCTGAAGAACAAGGGCTTCACGGCCGACGACATCGCGCGCGTCGAGGCGGCGCTGCCGGGCGCCTTCTCGATCGAGCAGGCGATGTCGCCCTTCACGCTGGGCCCCGACCTGCTGAAGCGCCTCAACGTCGAGGAGCAGGCGAAGTCGCCGACCTTCTCGCTGCTCTCGCACTGGGGCGTGCAGCGCGCCGACATCGAGACCCTCGGCGACCACGTGCTGGGCCGCTCGACGGTCGAGGGCGCGCCGCACGTGCGCGACGAGCACCTCGCGGTCTTCGACTGCGCCAACCGCTGCGGGCGCCACGGCAAGCGCTTCCTCGCGCCGATGGCGCACGTGAAGATGATGGCGGCGACGCAGCCCTTCCTGTCGGGCGCCATCTCGAAGACGGTCAACCTGCCGCACGACGCGTCGGTCGACGACGTGGCGGAGATCTACCACCAGGGGTGGAAGCTCGGGCTGAAGGCGGTGGCCCTCTACCGCGACGGGTGCAAGGCCTCGCAGCCGCTCTCGTCGACGAGCGCCGAGGCGAAGAAGGACGACGCCAAGCCGGTCGCGAAGGCGATCGAGGCGAAGGCCGACACCGGTCCGGCGACGCCGTCGGCCGCGGTGGTCACGGGCACGGCGGACACCACGTCGGAGTTCGGACCGTTGTTCTCGAAGAGCCCGGTGCTGGCGCCGCCGCGCAAGTCGGTGCGCTACCGGCTGCCGAAGAAGCGCAGCGGCTTCACGCAGGAGGCGCGCATCGGCGGGCACAAGGTCTTCCTGCGCACCGGCGAGTACCAGGACGGGCAGCTCGGCGAGATCTTCATCGACATGCACAAGGAGGGGGCGGCCTTCCGCTCGCTGATGAACTCCTTCGCCATCGCGGTGTCGATGGGCCTGCAGCACGGCGTGTCGCTGGCCGAGTACGTCGACCAGTTCACCTTCACGCGCTTCGAGCCGCAGGGCTCGGTGGTGGGCCACGCGAACGTGAAGTTCGCGACGAGCATCATCGACTACGTGTTCCGCGTGCTGGGGGTGGAGTACCTGAAGCGGTACGACCTGGCGCACGTGCCGCCGACCGACGAGGAGAAGGCCGAAGGGGAGCACGCCCAGGTGCAGACCACGGCGGGCGCGCTGCCGGAGAGCGCGTACACCGCGACGCTGACGGAGTACGAGAGCAACGGCGGCAGCAGCGGCAACGCGCTCGACAAGCAGCTGAGCAAGATGATGGGCGACGCGCCGATGTGCAGCGTGTGCGGGCACATCACGGTGCGCAACGGGGCTTGTTACAGGTGCCTGAACTGCGGCAACTCGATGGGCTGCTCGTGAGCTGAGCAGCGCGGGAGGGAGTCGCGGCGGCCGTCTGACGGTCCGTGCGACTCCCGCCGGTTGGCTCCCGCGAGTTCCCTTCCTTCTCCTCCGGCCCTCGCTTCCCGACCCGCCCGGCACTTCGTCGGGCGTGGCTCCTCGACCCGCTTCAACCTGCGTCATGGTGAGCAGCGGAACGCCCCGTGGTGATTGCCGCGGCCTGCACCGTGAACCCCGGCGTGCGACCGGACGACTTCACGAACATCCGGAGGGTGGATCGGTATGACATCGCCCCGCCCCTCCGCCACCCGAACGGGCGCACGACGTAGGCTCGTTCGATGAAGCGGCGGGGGTCATTCTCCGGGGCGGGGTGGTTGCGCGACGTCACGCGGCGACTCTCGCTGTGTTCGCTCATCGCGCTGCCATGCGGGTGCGGCGGCCTTCAGGTGGGCCAGGGATGCTCGGGAGTGGCGGTGGCTCCTTCGAACCGGCCCGATGCCGGCGTCACTTGCGGTCTGGACGCGGGCGCCGGATCCGCAATCCTCTCGGGGGTGGATGGCTTCGTCGTCGCCACCGTCGCTCAACGCCGTTTCACGTTCACCCCGCCTCCGGGGGACGACGCGGGCACGACATCGGACATCATGACGTTCGAACTCTTCTCCGACCGGCGCCGATGTGCCTCGGACTACACGCTCCCCGACGGAGTGCATTCGCTGACGGGATTCCTCCGCGACGCGTCTCAACGATTCGAGCCCGGTCCCTTCGCGGTGTCCCCGAACCACTCCGGTGCCCCGCGCGAAGCCTTCCTGGTGTGCGTCGCAACGAGTCGGCCCGAGGAGAGCCGTTGCGCGATGTCGGGGACGATCGAAGTCACCGAGGTCACCGACTGCTCCCTCTCGGGCACGCTCGACCTGGAGATGGGTGAACGCCCCGGCGAGCGACCCCTCCGCGGAACCTTCAGGGCGACCTATTGCCGCTGACCGTCGGGCGCCTCGCGCTGCTGCTCCAGGCGCGCTCTGGGCCCTCCCCGCGGACGTCCCCGCTCAGCCCCGCCGCCGACGCGCCGACGGCGGCATCCGCGTGTCGTCGAGCGACGTGGCCCGCGACACGTCCTGCTCGACTTCGATGAGCGACAGCACCGCCGGCTGCTCCCCCTGTCAGTCCCTGTAACCCCGACTTCTCCCGCCCCCCGACTTCCCACTTGATCCCGCTTCTTCCCTCCGCGACGCTGCTCCGGTCGCGCGGCCCCAACCCCACGCCGCGCCCGGAGGGAACCCCCATGACCACTGCCGACACTGCGCCGAGCCGCCAGGTGCTCGACGAGGCGCCCACCCGCGCCGTCCGCCTGCTCAAGACCCTGGGCACGCACCTGCAACTCCGCGCGACCCTCGCCGCCCGCGGCTACTCCGACGACGACCACCGCGAGGGCTGGCGCCTCCTCCACGACGCCGCCGGCTTCAACCCGCAGACCGCCGCGCCCGGCGCCGCGCTCGTCGCCCCGCTCGACGAGTCCGTGCGCGCCGCCATCGTCGAGCTCGACGCCACCGACGAGCCCCTCTTGCGCATCCTCCGCGCGTCGCTCGGGCGCCGCTTCCCCGAGCAGGCCGCCTTCGTCCTCGACGGCGTCGAGGCCGCCCAGGGCGCCGGCGCCGTCATCGGCGTGGCGACGATCCTCGGCCGCCTCGACGCGCTCGCCAACGACCCCGCGCGCAAGAAGACCCGCGCCGACGACCGCAAGGCCCTCGACCTCGTCGCCCAGCGCGGCTACGGACCCGAGCGCCTCAAAGAACTCCGCGCCCTCGTGAAGAAGGCCCAGTCGTCGCCCGACACGCTGCCCACCACCACCACCACCGCCACCGCGCCCGCCGACGACCCCGCCCGCGTCGCCGCCCTCGGCGCCCTCCACGCGTGGTGGAAGGAGTGGTCCGAGATCGCCCGCGCGGTCATCCGCCGCCGCGATCACCTGATCCTCCTTGGCCTCGCCCGCCGCGCCGCCCGTAAGGCCGCTGCCGCGCCCGCGCCCGCGCCGGTCTGACGCCCTCCGCCACCGCCCCGGGGCCTTGTCGGACGCGCCGGGAGCTTGTCGGACCTCCCCGCGAGCCCCGCCAGGCCCGTCGCAGCCCCGCCAGACCGTCGCTCACGCCCTGCGTCACCCGCCGCGGGTCCTGCGGCTGCTCCGGCAAGCCCCAGCGCCCGCCCGCCACGCTGCTACCGTCCCCGCCCGATGCTCGTCGCCCTCTGGGACCTCGATCCCGACATCGTGCTCTGCTGGACCCAGCGCCTCGGCCGCTACGCCGGCATCACCTTCGGCGTCGGCGACCTCCTCCGCGCGCGCGTCGACGCCGTCGTCAGCCCCGCCAACAGCGCGGGGTTCATGGACGGCGGCATCGACCTCGCCTACCGCAACTTCTTCGGCCTCGGCATCCAGGCCCGCGTGCAGCAACTCATCGAGGTCCGCTACGGCGGCGCGATACCCGTCGGCGAAGCCGCGCTGGTTCCGACGGGTCATCCACGCATTACCCGCCTCGTTGTCGCGCCGACGATGGAGACGCCGCAACCGATCGTCGGCACCGACCAGGCCTACCTCGCTACGCGCGCCGCGCTCGCGTGCGCCCGCGATGCGGGCTCCGTCGCGTGCATCGGCCTCCCAGGCATGGGCACCGGCATCGGCCGCATGGACCCCGACGAGAGCGCCGCCCAGATGGAGCGCGCGATCGTCGAGGTGCTGCGACCCGCCGCGCTCTACTGACGCTCGCTACTTCCGCGCCGAGCGCCGCAGCGGCGGCAGCGGCGTGGCGTCGACCGGGCCCGCCAGCGAGACCTCGTGCTCGGCGTCGATGAGCGAGAGCACCGCCTTCGCGAGGCGCACCTGCGTCTCGTTGAGCGGCGTCCCGTCGAGGCGCGTCAGCACCAGCTCGGCCCGGATGCCCTCCGGCCCGAGCGCCCGCCGCACGGCCTGCGGCGCCGGCAGCAGCAGCCCCGGGTGCTTCGGATCTCTCTCCATCACGAAACCTCCGTCACGCGCGTGACGCCCCAGGTATACCGCCGCGCCGCGCCCCCCGGTGGTGCCCCGTGCGATCGCCGCCGTCGACCACCTTCGGGCGGCGCGCGCCCCTCGGCCTGCGCTACCATCCCCGCCCGCTCGCGGCGCCGCCGCGGGCTCCCAACCACGAAAGGACGCTCCCCATGAAGGTCGGACGCAACGACCCCTGCCACTGCGGCTCGGGCCAGAAGTACAAGAAGTGCCACCTCCCGCAGGACGAGGCCGCCCACG
>JAQBQI010000153.1 GCA_028287085.1 Myxococcaceae bacterium | reverse complement strand
TCCGGCTCCGCGCCAGCGGGGCGGAGGGCGGCGGCCCGCCGAAGCCGGGCGGCCCGCCCATCATCGGCATCGACGCCGACACCGGGGCCGGCGTGCGGTTGGCTTCCGCGAGACGGAAGGCCTCGCGCTCGCGCGCCTCGTCGAGCTCGCGCTGCTTCGCCGCGCCGATCACCGCGTGCATGCGGCCGACGTACTCGCCGACGCGCGCCAGCTTCTCCGCGGCGCCCGCCTCGGCCGGGCCGTCGTAGGAGAGCAGGTCGCTCGGGATCTGGTGCTCCATGAAGAGCCCGAGGAGGTCCTGCGTGAGCTTGATCTCCTTGGTGAGGCTGTCGGGCGGGAGCTTCAGCAGCCGCTCCAGCTGCGGCTTGATCTGGATCACGCACACGCCGAAGAGGGTGCTCTCCAGCTGCATTCCGCGGAACGCCTTGGCGAAGCGCTGCTGCTCCGGCGACAGCGACTCGATCGCGTCGCGGAACTCCTTCGGCGTCGGGATCTGCTCGAGCAGCAGCGGGATGCTCAGCACGTCCTTGTTCTGGACGATGATGCCGAAGCGGGGGTCGAAGGTGTCGGCCGAGGAGATGCGGCCGACGAGCAGGAGGAAGCTGCTGAACTGTCGCGCCCGCGCCACCAGGGAGAGCGCGAGCTCGGTGCGCCCCGAGAACTGGTGCGCCACCCACGCGTGCAGGTAGCGCTCGCCCAGGAAGGACACGCGCGTCGAGGCGTCGAGCGCGAAGCTCATCGGGCGCGTGGCGTCGCGCCGGGTGACGATCGTCGAGATCGCGTCGGGCATCGCCGACCCGACGCGGGCCTCGATGCTGAGCCCCCCTTCGGGGTCGTGGTCGGGGCGGCGCACGGCGTAGGAGAAGGCCTGCGGGCGGTACGCGGGCTTGAACAGCTTGCGGTGGTGGAAGGCCATGTACGCCGCGAACTCGGCGGGCGTGACCTCCTTGCCGATCGCCGCGACGAGCTGCGCGCGGAGCATCCCTTCGATGAAGTCCACGCCCGCGGCGAAGTGCCGGCAGAGGTCCTGCGCGTGCAGCAGCGTCACCACGAGGCGGGCCTCGCGCGCGGTGATCACCGACCCGTCGTTCGGGAATGCGGCGTCGAGGCGGGTGAGCTTCTCGGCGAGGCTGCGGCGCTCCTCGTCGAGGAAGGCGGCGAGGTACCCGACCGGCAGCACCTCCCCGCCGCCCCGGTCGAAGAGGGGCACCGCCGGGATGAAGACCTCCGCGGGGTTGAGCGCGGCGAGGTCGAGCCCGTGCTCGCTGTGGGCGGGGAAGACCTCCGCGCGGAAGTACGCCGTCACGGCCTCGCACCACGCGTCGAAGGCCCCGACGGCCCGGAGCGCGGCGTCGATCTGCGGGTTGCGCCGCGGGGTGTGGCAGGCGGGGTCGGTGCGGTCGATGGCGAAGGCCGCCCGCCCCGCGTCGTCGAGCTGGCGGAGGACCCACGTGAGGTCGAGGTCGAGCGGCGGGCGCGCGACGGAGCGCGGCCGCGGCGGGTGGTTGGTGGCGGTCTTGATCTCGATCCGGCCGCCGCGCGACGAGAGCGCGAGGGCATCGCGGGGGTCGGCCCCCTGGAAGGCGACGAGCTCGTGGCGGACCTCGTAGCTCCAGAGGTACTCGGTGATCGTCGTGACGATCCGCTCCGAGCGGGTGCTCTTCTCGCCGAGGGAGCTTCGCTCCTCGGTCACGTAGGCCTGCGCCGCCTCGACCTTGCGGGTGACCTCGCGCAGGAAGGTGCACTCCTCGTGGGCGCCCAGCCGCAGGGTGACCGACCGCGTCGCGGCCCACGCCCGCAGCGTCGCGGCGCCGGCCTCGTCGAGGCCGACGGTCTCCAGCGCGAGCAGCAGCGAGGCCACCGACGCGCGGCCGAGGAAGTCCGCCAGCACGAACTTGTCGTCGTAGGAGTGCGGGACCTCCGCGGGCGAGCTCGGGTCGCGGGTGCGGTCGAGGATCGTGCGCACCCGCGACAGGGCCGCCTCCATCTTGCGCGAGAACTCGGCCTCTTCGTAGCTGTGCATCGGCGACGGCGCTCCCTTCGGGGTCGGCGATCAGATGCCCGATGCGCCGGGCGCGTCAACGCAATCGTGGGCGCTGGCCGCTCGAATCACGGGCAGAGCAGCGTGCGCACAACGCGGCGGCCCGGCCCCAGCCGTCGCGGCCCGTCGGGTCGCGCGGGACGACGATCGACGAGCGGTGCGAGCGGTGCGAGCGGTGCGGGAGAAAACCGCAAGGGCGCAAGGGTCGCAAGGAACAGAAGGGACGGAAGGAACAGAAGGGACGGAAGGGATGGAAGGGACGGATGGGACGGATGGGACGGATGGGATGAAATGGGCGGTCACGGACTCCGGATCCATCACCCCCCGTCTCAGCCCTTCTGTTCCTTGCGACCCTTGCGCCCTTGCGGTTTTCTCGCGCGGCGCTCGTGGGACCAACCGCCAGCGCAAGGCGGGCTCGCAACCCGGCAAAGTCCCCTGTGGAGAGGGGCTCAGAGCCGCCGCGGCAGCGTGAACCAGAACGCGCTCCCCTCGCCCTCGCGCGCGTCGACCCCGACCTCGCCGCCGTGCGCCTCCACGATCGCCCGCACGATCGCCAGCCCCAGCCCGGTGCCGCCGGTCGCGCGCGCCGTCGTGAAGAAGCGGTCCCACACCCGCGCCCGGTTGGCCTCCGAGATGCCCGCCCCCCGGTCGCGCACCGTCGTGTGGAAGCCGTGCGCGTCGCCCGCCACCGCCACCTCGATCGCCGCCCCCGGCGGCGAGAAGCGCGCCGCGTTGTCGAGCAGGTTCGTCAGCACCGTCTCCACCTGCTCGGGCGCCGCCCGCGCGTGGTCGTAGGCCGCGCCCCACCGCACCGCCGCCCCCGCGTAGCGCGCCGCCACCGCCTCCACCAGCGCGCGGTAGTCGAGCGGCACGCGCGCCTCCATCCGCGACTCCACCCGCGACAGCTCGAGCAGCCGCGTCACCAGCGCCGACAGGCGCTCGGCGTCGGCCAGGATGTTTCCCAGGAAGCGCCCGCGCGCCTCGGGGTCGTCGGCCGCCCCGTCGCGCAGCAGCTCGGCCGCGCCGCGCACCGCGGCGATGGGCGTCTTGAACTCGTGCGACACGTTGGCCGCCAGCTCGGAGATGAACGCCAGCCGCTCGTCGAGCGCCCGCGCCATCGCGTCGAAGTCCCGCGCGAGGTGCCCGATCTCGTCGCGCCCGCCGAGCTTCAGCGCCACGCCGCGCTCGCCCGCCGCGATGCGCCCCGCGGCCTCGGTCAGCCGACGCAGCGGGCGCGAGATGGTCAGCGTCAGGAAGATCGCGACGAGCGTGCCGACGAGGAGCGATCCGAGGGCCACCTTGATGAGCGCGTTGCGCACCCGGTAGAGCGAGAGCAGCACCGGGTACGTGCTGCGCGTGACGTAGACCGCGCCCAGCACCGGGCCCGCCGGGTCGGGGCGGATGGGCTGCGCCACGAAGAGCATGAAGCCGCGCATGTTGGCCATGCGCCGCGCGTAGCGGCCGGGCGCGCCGCCGAGCGCCGCCACCACCTCGGGCCGCCGCGCGAAGCCGCCGTCGGCGGGGGGCGGGTCGACCGCCGCCACCGTGCGCCGCGCCCGCGGGTCGAGCGAGTCGGGCAGGAGCCGCCGCCCGCGGGTGCGCACCTCGACGAGCTCGGGGCCGGTGTCGAAGGCCACCGCCCCGGCGCGGTCGAGCACGCGCACCTGCACGTGGAGGCGCTGCGCCATGACGCGCGCGCTCGCCGTCAACGCCGGGGGCGCGAGGTCGACGGTCGGTGCGCGCGCGACGGTCGCGGCGAGCATCGTGGCGAGCGAGGTCACGCCCTCCTCCTCGCTGCGCAACAGCTCGCGCTCGTAGGTGCGCGCGAAGGAGATGCCCGCGATCGGGACGATCACCAGGAAGGCGTTGACCAGCAGCAGGCGCGTGCGAATGGAGGCCAGCTCGCGCCGCCAGCGCGACGCGCGGGGTTCGGCGGCGCTCATCGGGGGGGCGCTCCGGCGCAGACGACCCGTCGCGGAAGTGGCGCAGACCGCTGGGTCGCTGGGGTTCGGGCGCTGGCCCTCACCCCAGGCAATAACAGGTCGGCGCCCCGGGCACGGCCCGGGGCTGTCGAACAGGGAAGTCGATTCGATACGGCCGGAGTTGAATCGAAGTCTTCCTCCGAAGGGACGATCGATGGCCGGTCCGACAGCCCCGGGCCATGCCCGGGGCGCCGACCTGTTATTGCCTGGGGTGAGGGCCATCGCCCGAACCCCAGCGACCCAGCGGGCCGCACCCCTTCCGACCGATGGAGTCGGCGAGGAGTCATGCCTCGCGCAGCTTGTACCCGACGCCGTGCACCGTCTCGATCGGGTCGTGGCCCGCGTCGCGGAACTTCCGGCGCACCCGCTTCACGTGCGTGTCGATCGTGCGCTCGGTGATGAGGTTGTCGTACGCGTAGGCCCGCTCCATCAGCTGGGCGCGGGAGAGCACCACGCCGGGGCGTTCCATGAGCGCGGCGAGCAGGCCGAACTCGGTGACGGTGAGGCGCAACACGGCGTCGCGGCAGCACACCTCGTGGCGCGCCAGGTCGAGCACCACCGGGCCCACCCGCAGCGGCGGCGCGCGGT
>JAQBQI010000152.1 GCA_028287085.1 Myxococcaceae bacterium | reverse complement strand
CGGCGCCGGCGGCGTCATGACCGCCGCGGTCGGCCTGGCCCTCGCCGCGCTCGCCTTCGCCCGCCGCTCGACGGCGTGGCGCACCCGCGGGACGCGCCTCGCCGCCGTCGCCCTCGTCGCCCTCGTGGCCCTCACCGCCTGGGGCCGCGACCCCCTCCACGGGCCCTTCTATCTCCCCAACGCCAAGCTCTTCCCGCGCATCCCCAGGGCCTTCATCGCCTCGCGCAGCTGCGACTCCACCGCCTGCGTCGACCTCTTCCTCAACCCCTGGCACCACGGCCTCTGGGGCATCTCACCGGCCTGGCGCGCGCCCGTCCCCACGCAGGTCGGCGTCGTCATCGACGCGTGGGCCATCACCTCCATCTTCGAGGCCGGGCGCCGCCCCGACGGCGGCCCCGAGCTGCGCCACCCGATCTTCGAGATGCTGCTCGCGAGCTTCTCCCACCTCGTCGACCGCGCCCGCGACTTCCACCCGCAGCGCATGCTCGTGATCGGCGCGGGCGGCGGGGTCGACGTGCGCGCCGCCCTGCATTTCGGGGTGCCCCGCATCGAGGGCGTCGAGCTCAACCGCAACATCATCGCCGCCGTCGCGGGCCCCTTCGACGCCTTCGCGGGCGGCATCTACCACCACCCCGCGGTGCACATCGCCCACGCCGAGGGGCGCCACTACCTCCGGCGCTCGCCCCACCGCTACGACCTCATCCAGCTCTCGGGCGTGGACACCTACGCCGCCTCGCAGGCCGGCGCCTTCGCCCTCAGCGAGAACTTCCTCTACACGACCGAGGCCTTCAAGGAGTACCTCGACCACCTCACGCCCGACGGCACCCTCACCCTCACCCGCTGGCTCTACCACCCGCCCCGCCACACGCTTCGGCTCTGCGCGATCGCCGTCGACGCCTACCGCGAGCTCGGCCTCGGTGACGCCGCCGAGCGCATGGTGATCCTCTCGACCAACATCCCGGGCTCCCCCCTCGACCTCTCCCTCGTCCTGGCGCGGCGCCGGCCCTTCCGCCCCGACGAGCTCCGCGCCATCCGCGCCCTCGCCGCCGCCCGCGGCTTCCTGGTCATCTGGTCGCCCGACTCGACCACGCGCGCCAACGAGTTCGAGCGCTACTTCCGCGCGCCCGACCGCGCCGCCTTCGTCCGCGACTACCACTACCGCATCGACCCGAGCACCGACGATTCGCCCTTCTTCTTCGAGTACAACCGCTTCTCGCGGCTGCGCTCCAGCCGGGAGTTCCTCTTCGGCGCGGCGTCGGGGCAGACGCTGCTCGTGGTCACCTTCGCGCTCTCCCTCGTCGGCGGCGCCCTGCTCCTCTTCGGCCTCCCCTGGCTCGTCCGCCGCCGCCGCCCCGAGCCCGCCCCGATGGGCCCCGCGTGGACCGTCTACTTCCTCGCGCTGGGCCTCGGGTACATCGCCGTCGAGACGGTGTTCATCCCGCGCTTCGCGCTCTTCCTCGGCAACCCCGTCTACGCCCTCTCCGTGGTGCTCTTCTCGCTCCTGCTCTCCTCGGGCGTCGGGGCCGCCTTCGCCCCCGCGCTCACCCGCCAGCAGCCGCGCCGCCTCGCCGCCCTCGCCCTCGCCGTCGCCGCGGTGCTCGTGCTCTACCGCTTCGGCCTCCAGGCCCTCTTCGTCGCCGGCCTCGGGCTCCCCCTCGCGGCCCGCGTCGCCGTCGCCGCGGCCCTCATCGCCCTCCCCGGATCGCTCATGGGCGTCGCCTTCCCCACCGGCCTCACGCTGGGCTCCGCGCAGCACCCCGAGGCCCAGGGCTCGTGGGTCGCCCGCGCCTGGGTGCTCAACGGCTACGCCTCGGTCGTGGGCTCGGTCGGCGCGATGATCGCCGCCATGGCCGGCGGCTTCTCCACGGTGCTGCTGCTCGCCGCGCTCTGCTACGTGATCGCCGCCGCGACGGCGTGGCGCGCCCGGGCGTAGCGTCTCCGCCTCCAATCCCCATGCGCGACCTCCGCCACCTCCTCGGCTTCGTCCGCCCCTACCGCGGCACCGCCCTCCTCGCGCTGGCCCTGCTCACGGCCCTGGTCGGCTTCGACCTCGCCATCCCGCGGCTCATCCAGCGCATCATCGACCAGGGCGTCCACCGCCACGACCGCGCCCTCATCGTGCACACCGCCCTCGCGATGCTGCTCATCTCCGCGCTGAGCGCCGTCGGCGCGGTCGCCAACAACAACCTCTCGGTGCGCGTCGGCGAGGCCGTCGCCCGCGACCTCCGCGAGGCCCTCTTCCTGCGCATCCAGCACTACTCCTTCGGCAACCTCGACCGGCAGCGCACCGGGCAGCTCATGGTGCGCCTCACCTCCGACGTCGGCGCCCTCAAGGCCCTCACCCAGGTCTCCCTCCGCATCGGCACGCGCGCCCCCCTCCTGATGATCGGCAGCCTCGCGCTGATGGTCTCCACCAGCCGCGCGCTCGCCCTCACGATGCTCCCGCTGCTGCTCGTCACCGCCGGGCTCATCGCCTTCTTCGTCGTGCGCATGGAGCCGCTCTTCCGCACCGTGCAGGCCCGCCTCGACGCCCTCAACGAGGTGCTCCAGGAGAGCATCGCGGGCGTGCGCCTCGTGAAGGCCCTCGTGCGCGCCGACCACGAATCGCGGCGCTTCGAGGCCGCCAACCTCGCCATGACCGACCGCTCCGTCCGGGTCATGCGCTTCCTCTCCGCGATGACCCCGGCGCTCACGATGTGCGTCAACCTCGGGGTCGTCGTGGTGGTCTGGTTCGGCGGGGCGCAGTCGGTGCGGGGCGAGCTGTCGACGGGCCAGATCGTCGCCTTCACCAACTACCTCCTCACCACGATGCAGCCGCTCATCCTGATGACGATGCTCTCCACCATCTGGGCCGCGGGCCTCGCCTCGGCCGGCCGCGTGGGCGAGGTGCTCGACGCCACCGCCGACGTCGTCGACGCGCCCGACGCCGTCGCCCTCCCCCCCGACGCGCCCCCCACGGTGCGCTTCGACGACGTCACCTTCGCCTACCGCGGCGACGGCAACGAGCCCGTGCTCTGCAACGTCTCCTTCGCCGCCGAGGCGGGGCAGACCGTCGCCATCCTCGGGTCCACCGGCGCGGGCAAGTCGACCCTCGTGAACCTCGTCCCGCGCTTCTACGACGTCACCTCTGGTCGCGTTCTCGTCGCCGGCCGCGACGTGCGCGCGTACACGCAAGACTCCCTCGTCGCCGCCGTCGGCGTCGTCCCGCAGGAGTCGGTGCTCTTCTCCGGAACCGTCCGCGACAACATCCGCTACGGCCGCCCGACCGCCACCGACGAGGAGGTCACCGCCGCCGCCACCGACGCCCAGGCCCACGAGTTCATCGCGCGCATGCCCGACGGCTACGAGAGCCGCGTCGAGCAGCGCGGGGCCAACCTCTCGGGCGGCCAGAAGCAGCGCCTCGCCATCGCCCGCGCGCTGCTGGTCAGGCCGCGCATCCTGATCCTCGACGACAGCACCAGCGCGGTCGACGTGGAGACCGAGACGAAGATCCAGCACGCGCTCGACCGCGACCGCGCCGGGCGCACGACCTTCGTGGTGGCCCAGCGCATCAGCACGGTGCTCACCGCCGACAAGATCGTGGTGCTCGACAAGGGCCGCGTCGTCGCCGAGGGGACCCACCGCGAGCTGCTGGCGTCGAGCGCCGTGTACCGCGAGATCTACGACTCGCAGCTCGGCGCCAACGGGTCGGCGGCGTGAGCGGCGCCCCCCCGCCGGGCCCGACGGCCTCCGAGGGCATGCGCGGCGCGATGGCGCAGGGCCCCCGCGCCGTGACCATCGCCCGCGCGAAGGACCCGCGCGGCACCGTCACCCGCCTCGCCACCTACTTCAGCGAGCACCGCGCGGGCCTCGCCGTGGTCGGCGTCTGCATCGTCGTCTACACGGTCGCCGCCCTCTTCGGCCCCTACCTGCTCGGCGTCGCCATCGACCGCTACGTCGCCGCGCGCGACGCCTCCGGGCTGCCCCGCATCGCGCTGCTGATGCTCGGCGCCTACGCGCTGAGCAACGCACTCCAGCTGGTGGCGAGCTGGATGATGGCGGGCATCTCGCAGCGCGCGCTCCAGCGTCTGCGCCGCGAGCTCTTCGGGCACCTCCAGACGCTGCCGCTCGCCTACTACGAGGCGCGGCCCGCGGGCGAGCTGATGAGCCGCCTCACCAACGACGTCGACGCGGTCAACCAGGCCGTCGCGCAGAACGTCACCACGCTGCTCGCGAGCACGCTCTCGATGGTCGGCATCCTGGTGGCGATGTTCGTGCTCGACCGCTGGCTGGCGCTGGCCTCGCTGCTGGTCGTGCCGCTGATGCTGTGGTTCACGCGCTTCGTCACCGTGTACACGCGCAAGGGCTTCAAGGAGCTGCAGAAGCACCTCGGCGGCCTCAACGGCGTGATGGAGGAGTCCCTCGGCGGCCAGCGCGTGGTGACGGTCTTCCGCCGCAACGAGTCGGTGATCGCGAGCTTCCGCGCGCACAACGAGGAGGTCTACCGCGCGGGCGTCTACGCCAACACCTACGCCCTCTTGTTGATGCCGCTCACGGGCGTGCTCGGCAACCTCTTCGTGATCGTGCTCGCGGGCCTCGGCGGCTGGCTCGCGCTCTCCGGCCTCGTGAGCGTCGGGGTGATCGCGACCTTCATCAGCTACGGGCAGGGCTTCGTGCAGCCGCTGCGGCAGCTCTCCAACCTCTACAACACCCTCCAGGCCGCGGTGGCCGGGGCCGAGCGCGTCTTCGAGGTGCTCGACGAGCCCGCCGAGGTCGACGCCGGCGCCGCCCCCGCCGCGGCCGCCGTGCGCGGCGAGGTCGTCTTCGAGCACGTCGGCTTCAGCTACCGCCCGGGTACACCGGTGCTCAGTGACTTTTCCCTCGTCGCCGACGCCGGTCAGACCGTTGCACTCGTAGGCCCCACGGGCGCGGGCAAGACCACCGTCATCAACCTGCTCACCCGCTTCTACGAGCTGGACTCCGGGGTCATCCGCATCGATGGCCGTGACATCCGCGAGCTCAAGAAGGACGACCTCCGCCGCACGCTCGGGCTCGTCCTCCAGGACACCTACCTCTTCGGGGTGAGCGTGATGGAGAACCTCCGCTACGGGCGCCTCGACGCGACCGACGCCGAGGTGATCCGCGCGGCCGAGCTCGCCGACGCCGACCACTTCATCCGCCAGCTCCCGCAGGGCTACGCGACGGTGCTCTCCGAGCGCGCGGGCAACCTCTCGCAGGGGCAGCGCCAGCTCCTCGCCATCGCGCGCGCGCTGCTGGCCGACCCGGCGATCCTCATCCTCGACGAGGCGACGAGCAGCGTCGACACGCGCACCGAGGCGCGCATCCAGGCCTCACTCCTCCGGCTGATGCGCGGGCGTACGAGCTTCGTCATCGCCCACCGGCTGAGCACCATCCGCGACGCCGACCAGGTGCTGGTGATCGACGGCGGCCGCACCGTCGAGCGCGGCACGCACGACGAGCTGCTCGCCGCGCGCGGGGCCTACCACCG
>JAQBQI010000127.1 GCA_028287085.1 Myxococcaceae bacterium | reverse complement strand
CGGCGGGCGCCGTCTGGGCGTCGAGCGACGCGCGCCCTCTGCCCGCGCGCCACGCCGCTTCGGCGGCCTCGACGGACCCTTCCAGCGCCGCGAGGAAGGCCTCCGCGTCGGGGTAGCGCTCGTCGGGGCGGAGCGCGAGCGCGCGCTGGAGCACGGGCTCCCACGGGCCGACGTCGACGCCGAAGCGGGCGGGCGTGGGGCGGTCGCGGTCGAGGATGTCGACGTAGACCTCCGCGCCGCGGTAGGCGCGCCGGGCGGTGAGCAGCTCGACGAGGATCAGCGCGACGGCGTGCACGTCCGTCCACGGCCCCGACCGCGAGCGGCTGACCTGCTCGGGGGCGGCGTAGAAGAGCGAGTACGAGGCGATCTCGGTGCCGGTGGCGGTCTGCCCGCTGCCCGGCCGCTCGCCCTCCTCCATCACCTTGGCGATGCCGAAGTCGAGCATGCGCAGGCCGGCTTCGCCCCGGCGCGCCCGCACGATTATCATGTTGGCGGGCTTGACGTCGCGGTGCGCGACGCCCGCCTCGTGGGCGCACGCGAGGGCGTCGAAGGCGGGGCGCAGCAGCTCGAGCGCCTCGCGGGGCGAGCGCCCGGCGCCGACGGGGCGGCCCTCCAGGTCGGCCTCGAGGGTGCGCCCCTCCAGCCACTCGAGGGCCATCCACGGCGACTCGCCCTCGGCGAACTCCGCCGAGCCGAAGTCGAGCACGCGCACGATCGACGGGTGCGCGAGCGCCGCGATGGTGCGCGCCTCGCGCTTGAACATCTCCAGGAACTCCGCCCGCAGCTCGCCGCTGAAGCGGTCGGGCACCATCAGCACCTTGAGGGCGACGGGCGCGTCGAGCTGGAGGTGCCGGGCGCAATAGACCGTGCCGAAGCCGCCCTTGGCGACCACGCGATCGACCCGATATTTGTTCGCGAGGGTGCGGCCGACGAGGGCGAACGGGTCCCTGTTGTCATCGACGCCTGGCGTAGCCACCTCGATGTCACCCTAGTAGAACGCCTGCCAATACTCCAGCGTCGCCCGCGGACCGGCGTTGACACCCCCGCGCGGCGCGAGGGACTGTGACTCGATGAAACACGGCGATTCGGGGCGCGTCGCCGCGCTGCTCCTGGTGATGGGCAGCGGCGCCTGCGCGCGCGACAACTGGCGCTACCCGTCGCCCTCCGACGCGGGCACCCCCGAGGAGCGCAGCCCCGACGCGGGCACCCCCGACGCGGGCACCCCCGACGTCCCGACCGACCTTCCCCTGCTCGACACGGCGCCTGATGTCGGCTGCGGCGCGGGCCTCGTGCGCCTGGGCGCCGTCTGCGTCCCGGGCCAGGCCTGCCCTGCGGGCGCGTGCACCTGCGCCGCCGGCCAGCACCCGTTGCTCGGCGTCTGCGTCGTCGACGCCCCTCCCCGCCCGCTGGGCCCGCTCTCCCTCGGCGACGTCACGCAGCTCCGCCCGACGCTGCGCTGGACCCTCGCGGCGGGCTACGACGGCGCGGTCGTCGAGCTCTGCCGCGACCGCGCGTGCACGATGCTCCTCGCCACGCTCACCGCCACCGGCGGCAGCGCGCAGCCGACGGCCGACCTGCCCCCGCGCGCCGTCGTCTTCTGGCGGATGCGCGCCCACGTGGGCACGACCACCGACACCGCGGTCAGCCCCACGTGGCTCTTCCACACGCCCGCGCTGAGCGCGCGCGGCGGCGTCGACACCAGCGCGAGCCCGCACCTCGACGTCAACGGCGACGGCTACGACGACGTCGCGATCGGGGCCTACACGGCCGACCCGGGCGGGCGCGTCGACGCGGGCACCGCGAGCGTCTTCCACGGCGCAGCGGCCGGCCTCGCGGGCGTCGCGGCGGTGGTCCTCGCGGGGGCCGCGGCGCACGACCGCTTCGGCCTCTCGGTGGCGAGCGCGGGCGACGTCGATGGCGACGGCTACGGCGACCTCGTCGTCGGCTCCACCCCGGGTCCCTTCAGCGGGAGCGCCTCGCCCGGCACCGCGAGCGTGTACCGCGGCAGCGCCGGCGGCATCGTGCCGACGGCGATCAGGGTCTTCACCGGCGTGTCCGCCGGCGACACCCTCGGCGGGTCGGTGGCCGGGGTCGGCGACGTCGACGGCGACGGCTACGCCGACATCGCGATCGGGGCCTCCGAGGCCAGCCCCGGCGGGCACACGGGTGTCGGATCCGTGGGTCTGTACCGCGGCTCCCCCACCGGCACCGTGGCCGCGCCGTCGCCATTGCTCGAAGGCGGCGCGCGCGGCGAGCGCTTCGGCTACTCCGTGTCGAGCGCCGGTGACGTCGACGGCGACGGCTACAGCGACGTCGTGGTCGGCGCGGTCTTCGGCGATCCGGGCAGCATCGAGCACGCGGGCCTCGTGCGGGTCTTCCGCGGGGGCGCCGCGGGGCTCGCGACGGTGGCCGCCCAGACGCTCGCGGGCCCCTCGGTCTCGGCCCAGTTCGGCAACCAGGTCGCCGGCCTCGGCGACGTCAACGGCGACGGCTACAGCGACTTCGTCGTGGGCGCCAACGGCACCGCCCCGGGCGGCCGCGAGCGCGCCGGCACCGCGAGCATCTTCCACGGCAGCGCGGCGGGCGTGGCAGCCACGGCGGCGCTCGTGCTCGAGGGCGTCGCCCCGATCGACCAGTTCGGCGGCAACTGCGGCGCCGCGGGTGACGTCGACGGCGACGGCTACGCCGACCTCCTCGTCGGGGCGCCCGGCGCGAACGGCAACACCGGTGCGGCCAGCTTCTTCCGCGGCAGCGCCGCGGGCGTGATCGCGCCCCCGGCCCGGGTGCTCATCGGCGGCGCGCCCGGCGACGGGCTCGGCGGCCCGGTCACGGGCGTCGGCGACGTCAACCGCGACGGCTTCGCCGACGTGTTCGTCTCGGCGTGGTCCGCCTCGCCCGGCGGGCTCACCAACGCGGGCACGACGAGCCTCTTCCACGGCAGCGCGGCGGGCCTCCCCGCCACGGCCACGCGGGTGTTCGACGGCCCGCGCGCCGACGACCGCTTCGGGGTCTCGGTCGCCTGCGCGCCGCCCGCCCCCCGCAGGATCAGAAGAAGTTGCCGATCGTGAACTCGAAGACCGAGGCCTCTTCGTAGGGGAGCTTGTTCAGGGGGAAGCCCCACTCGAAGCGCAAGAGCCCGAGGGGGCTCTGCCAGCGCACGCCGAAGCCCGCCGAGAAGCGCAGGTTGAGCGGGTTGTCCTGGAAGCGGGTGCACGGGTCGACCACCGAGGCGAGGCCCGTCCCGCCGGCGCCGCAGTACTGCGACTCGGTGTTGAAGACGTTGCCGCCGTCGCTGAAGATCACGCCGCGCAGGCCCACCGCCGAGAGGATCGGGAACTCCACCTCGAGGTTGTAGTACCCCTGGATGTTGCCGCCGATGACGGCGCCGTTGGAGACGAGGGCGGCGTTGGGGTCCTGCGAGCGGGGGAGCTGGAGGCGCGGGGCGATGGTGCGCAGGCGGTAGCCGCGCACGTCGAAGATGCCGCCGAGGAAGAAGCGCTCGAAGATGGGCACGCCCTGCGCGCGCTGGCTGAACACCACGCCGCCCTGGAGGTTCATCTTGAAGATCACGCCCGCGAAGAGCGGCCGGTAGAAGCGGAACCAGCCCGACACGCGGGTGTAGACGTTCTGGCTGCCGAGGATGCTGTCGGCCGTGTCGACGCCGAGGCGCGCGTACACGCCGTCGGTGGGCGTGAGGCGGTTGTCGCGGTTGTCGTAGGCCATCGACAGCCCGAGCGAGCTGGTGAAGCCCGACTGGAAGATGTTGGCGAGGGGCAGGCTGCTGAAGGCCGACGGCAGCGTCGTCTGGCCGAAGAGGCCCGTCGAGGTGCTGGTGTTCGCGCCGACCTGCTCGCCCGTGTAGCTGGCGAAGAGGCGGAGGTCCTGCCCGATGATGGGGTAGCCGAAGGTCAGCGTGCCGCCGGTGCTCGTGCGGCTGAAGTCGGTGTACGCGCGCACCGTGTTGTAGAGGTCGATCGCGAAGGTCCAGTTGGAGTCGAGGAAGTAGGGCTCGACGAAGCGCACCGAGAAGATCTGCCGCAGCCCCGAGAGCTGCGCCTGGAGCGTGAGCGACTGGCCGCGCCCGAAGAGGTTGAGCTGCTGGATCTGCGCCGTCGCGATGAAGTTCTCGACCGACGAGAAGCCCGCGCCGATCTGGAAGGTGCCGGTCGGGCGCTCGGCGACCTCGACGTTGACCACGAGCTGGTCGGGGTGGCCCTCGACGGGCTCGGTCGAGAGGTCGACGCGCTCGAAGTACCCGAGCGCCATGATGCGCCGGCGCGAGGCCTGGTAGTCGCTCTCGCTGTAGCGCTCGCCCTCGATGATCTGCATCTCGCGGCGGATCACCCGCTCGCTGGTCTTCGCGTTGCCGCGCACCTCGATGCGGTGGATGTGCACCACGGGGCCGCGCACGATGCGCACGGTGAGGTCGACGGTGCGCCGCCCGGTGTCGGGCTGGATGTCGGGGGTGACCTCGACGTTGGCGTAGCCCGCGTCGCGGTAGTGGGTCTGCACCGCGACGATGTCGCGGCCGATGACGCTGCGGGAGAAGTACTCGCCCGGGATGGCGTGGACGCGCTCGCGCATCTGGCGGCGGCCGCCGAGGGGCTCGACCTCGTTGCCGTCCTCGTCGACCTCCTGCACGCGCAGCCGGCCGATGCGGTAGCGCGGCCCCTCGCGGATGGGGATCACGATGTCGATGAAGCGCCGGTCGGGCGAGAGCGCGACGCGGGGCGTGGAGATCTCGACGGTGAGGTGCCCGCGGTCGTAGTAGGCCGCGTGCAGGAGGTCCATGTCGTTGCGGAATCCCTCCTCGCGGTAGGTGCCGCTGGAGGTGATGAACGAGAAGAACCCGCTGGTGTTGGTGCTCATCACGCCGCGGAGCTCGTCGTCCGTGAGGCTGTGATTGCCGATGAACTGCACGCTGCGCACCTGCACCTGCGTGCCCTCGACGATGCGGAAGACGACGTCGACCTCGTTGCGATCGCCGGTGCGGGCCTCGACGGTGTGGGTCACCCGCGCGAGGAAGAATCCCTTCTCCTCGTAGAGGTCGAGCAGCTTCTGCACGTTGCGGCGGATGGCCGACTCCGAGAGCACCGAGCCGTCGCGGATGTCGATGGTCTCGCGGAGCTTGTCCTCGTCGACGTCGTCGTAGCCCTCGAAGCGCACCGCGTGGACGGTGGGGCGCTCGCTCACGTGGTAGCGCACCTCGACGCCGCCTTCGGCGCGCTCGATCCCGACGCGCACGTCGCGGAAGAACCCGAGGTCCCAGAGGGTGCGCGCGTCGCGGGCGGCGCGGGCGCGGTCGAGGCACTCGCCGGTGCGCACGCGCACGGAGGTGTTGAGGTCTTCGGCGTTGACCCGGCGCAGGCCCAGGTAGCGGATGTTCACCACCCGCTGGCAGGCGTCGTCGGCCGGCGCGGTGACCGCCGCGGCGGGCGTCTCGGCCGCGGGCGCGGTCTCGGCGGGCGGAGCCTCGGCGGGCGCCGGCGGCGGCGGGAGCCGCAGCGTCTCGGTGTCGAGTTGCAGCCGCGGGGCCTGCGGCTGCGCCTCTACGCGCAACGAGACCAGCGCGCACACACACGCAAGAAGACACGCCAGCCGCCGTCGCACAGAGCCCATCGATTGTCGCGCGGCGCTATAACCCGCCCCCGACGACAGCGGCAAGGCCGACCGCGCGATGGGGCGCAGAGCGTAGCCAGGTGGATATTCGGCGCCGCGCGCAACGCGGGCGACGGGCGGGAGACCTCACCCGCGCTGCCGCCCCGGCTCGCGCGCCAGCCAGAAGTCGTCGACGCGGAAGGTGTCCGGCGCGCTCAGGTACACCGTGATGCGAAACTGCGTGGTGGCGGGCTGCACCTCGAAGCTCGGCGCAGTGACGCGCGCCCACGCGCGCCCGGCGTCGACGCTGACGGCGTGGCGGGCGACGATCGCACCGCCGGCGTCGCGCTCGAAGACGACGAGCTCGATCGGCGCGCGCGCCGCGTCGACGCGCACCCGGTAGCCGAAGCGGATCGTGCCCCCGACGCCCCCGCGCGCCACGTCCTGGAACACCGCCTGCCCCGCGGTGCACGCGCCCGCGCAGTTGGTCGCGAGGTGGTGGTCGCCGCCCTCCTCGACGATCGACACGTTGGTCTGCGCGCCGGTCGTGCTGGCGCCGAGGCGATCCCAGTTCGCGAAGGTGGCGCCGCCGAAGTCGTGGTTGCGCACGAGGTTGCCGTCGACGTACGGCGACGGCCACGCGCCCGGCGGGAAGGGCGTCGCGTCGGGGACGATGTTGGTCCAGTCGCGGCAGTCGACGCGGCGGAAGGTGGTCTCCTGCGTGGCGCCCGCGCACCCTTCGGGGCGCGGGGTGCCGGCGTTGTTCTGCCAGCGCTCCCAGCGGGTGAGGCCGTAGGCGGTGGTGAAGTAGAAGCGCTCGATGTGGTCGGCGGTGACGGGGTTGTCGCCGCCGTGGTGGTCGACGACGAGCGCGTCGATGCGCTTCGTGGGCGCACCGCCGACGCCGCCGAAGTCGACCGGGCGCAGCGCCCAGCGCGTGAACGACGCGTCGTTGCCCGACGGGCAGGTGCCCGGGAAGGCCTGACCCGCCCGCTCCCAGGCGACGAGGCGGAGGTGCGCGACGGTGCTGCCCCCGGCGAAGAAGTTCGCGGTCGGGAGCAGGATCCAGGCGTCGTCGAGGCGGCAGCTGCCGAAGAAGGTCTGCGCGAGTCCCACCGGGTCGCGCGTGCCGATGATGGAGGCGTACGCGCCGTCGAGCTCGAGGGCGTCGTAGCCGTCCTGCGCGGGGTTGAACTCGCCGAAGGGCGCGAAGTCGAAGGTCGAGAGCTGCCGCAGCCCGGCGCCGCTGCGGGGGAACGAGTCGTGGCGCTGGTAGCCCTGCGGCGCGCCCGGGGCGGGCTGGTCGTGGCGGTGGTAGGGCAGCGCGTCGCCGACGGCGAGGTCGCGGCGCACGCTGCCGGAGGGGCAGCCGTCCCACGGGTCGTCGGCGAGCAGGGTGCCGTCGGGCCGCGCGCACACGTCCTGGATGAGCCAGTCAGAGAGCACCGCCGAGGGCGCGGGCGGGCCACTGTCGACGCCGAGGTCACCAGGGCTTGTCGGAGCATCCGGGGGGCTTGTCGGACGGTCAGGAGGGCTTGTCGGGGCATCCGGAAGGCCCGGCAAGGCGTCCGAGGGGCTCGTCGGTGCGTCGACGGGCCTCGTCGGAGCGTCGACAGGGCTCGCCGGACGGTCGAAAGGGTCCACCGGGGCGTCGGCAGGGTCCGCGCGATCGACGACGGCGCCCGCGTCGGAGGGCGCCGTCGCGTCGGCGGTCGATGCATCGATCTCGACCGTAGCGGCCGACGGCGAGCAGCCGAGCAGCAGCGCGAGGAGCGGGGTCCAGCGGGGGGGCGGCATTGGGCCGCGGACATTATCGCAAGCGCCGCGCGCGAGGGGCCTTCCGCCCGACGCCACCGCGGGACTACCGTGCGCGGAGATGAGGTGCTCCATGGGCTGGACGGTCAGGGTCTCCGGTTGGCTGAGCCTCCTCGCCCTGGTGGCGATGGTGGGCTGTACGTCGGGTGTGAGCGTGGTGGGCGGCCCGGCCGACGCCGGCGTGACCGACATGGGCCCGCCCGCCTGCGCGACGGGGCAGGTGCGCTGCGGCGGAACCTGCGTCGACACCGCCACCGACCGCGCCAACTGCGGCGCGTGCGGCACCGCCTGCGGGCAGGCCCAGCTCTGCACGGCGGGCGCCTGCGCGCTGAGCTGTCCCACCGGGCAGAGCGCCTGCGGCACCACCTGCGCGAACCTCCGCACCGACCTCCAGAACTGCGGCGCCTGCGACCGCCGCTGCGCGGCGGGCCAGGTGTGCAGCGACGGCGCGTGCACCGCGACCTGCGCGGCCGACCTCGCGACCTGCGCGGCCGGCGGCGACGGCGGCGTGGCCGACGGCGGCGCGGCGGCCTTCT
>JAQBQI010000112.1 GCA_028287085.1 Myxococcaceae bacterium | reverse complement strand
GGCCCCTGCTGTTCGCGGCGCTGGCGGCGCTCTCGCGCACCGCGCGCCGCCGTCGCCCCGCGGCCTGAGGCCCGGCTACCCCGATCGTTCGTCGCCCGTACCATCGCCGCGCAGCGCCGCCAGCACCGCGTCGAGCGTGCCCCGCAGCCCCAGCGCCGAGGTGTCCACCGTGGCCCGCGCCTGCGCGTACAGCGGCGCCCGCGCCCGCAGCAGCGCCTGCAGCTCCGACCGCGCGTTCGCCCGGTGCGCCATCGGCCGCGCGTCCCCCTGGGCCACCACGCGGTCCCAGTGGTCGTCGGCCGTCGCGCGCAGCCACACCGTGAAGGCCCGCGCCCGCAGCAGCCCGTAGCTCTCCTCGTCGGTCACCAGGCTCCCGCCCACCGCGAGCACCACGCCCGCGTTCTCGGCCAGCACGCGCCGCAAGACCTCCCGCTCCAGCCGCCGGTAGTAGGCCATCCCGTGGATCTCGAAGAGCGTCGCGAGGCGCATCCCCGCCGCCGCCTCGATGCTCGCGTCGAGCTCGACGAAGGGCACCTTCAGCCGCTTCGCCAGCCGCGGCCCGATGGTGCTCTTGCCCGCCCCGCGCAGCCCGAGCAGGGCCACCGCGCCGGCCGCGCGCCCGTCGCCGTCCGCCGCGCGCTCGGCCTCGGCCAGCGTGAGCAGCGCCCCCGCGGTCGACTCCAGCGCCTCCGACAGCGCGTCGAGGCGCGCCACGGAGATGTTCCCGACGCCGCCCTCCACCTGCGCGAGGAAGCGCTCGCTCACCCCCGACCTCCCCGCCAGCGCGCGCACGGTCATCCCGCGCGCCTGCCGCCGCGCCCGCACCACCGCCCCCAGCGCCTCCAGCAGCGGCCTCCGCGCGCTCGCCGTCGGAACTATACTGCCGTCTTTCGCCGCCATCGAACGGCACTATAGCCCTTGGCGCGCTTCGGTGGTGTCGGGTAGCGTTGCCCACCGCCATGGCAGAACCGACGCACGACGAGGCCCCGATCCGCTTCGAGACGCACCCCTCGAAGTACCAGCACTGGGCCCTGGATTTCCCCGCGGCCTGGGAGGGCCGCGTGGCGCGCCTCTCGATGAACGTGCAGGAGGACGGCGGGCTGCGGCCCGGCTATCCGCTCAAGCTCAACAGCTACGACCTCGGGGTCGACGTCGAGCTCGCCGACGCCATCCAGCGGCTGCGCTTCGAGCACCCCGCGGTGCGCGCCCTCGTCGTCACCAGCGCGAAAGACCGCATCTTCTGCTCGGGCGCCAACATCTACATGCTCGGCAGCTCGACCCACACCTTCAAGGTGAACTTCTGCAAGTACACCAACGAGACGCGGCTCTACCTCGAAGAGCTCTCCGAGCTCTCGGGCATCCCCGTGCTCTGCGCCGTCAACGGCACCGCCTCGGGCGGCGGCTACGAGCTCGCCCTCGCGTGCGACGAGATCCTCCTCCAGGACGACGGCAGCACCGCCGTGAGCCTCCCGGAAGCGCCGCTGCTGGCGGTGCTCCCCGGCACCGGGGGCCTCACCCGCGTGACCGACAAGCGCAAGGTGCGGCGCGACCTGGCCGACGTGTTCTCGACGCTGGCCGAGGGGGTGCGCGGCAAGCGCGCGGTCGACTGGCGCCTCGTCGACGAGTCGGCGTCGCGCTCGAAGTTCGAGGCGGCGCTCAAGGCGCGCGTCGACAAGATGGTGGCCCGCTCGGCCCGCACCGCCGCGGGCGAGGGCATCGCGCTGCCGCCCGTGACGGTGACGCGCACGCCGGGCGTGAGCGCGTACAAGCACGTGCTGCTGCACATCGACGCCGCGCGCCGCGTGGCCGAGCTCACGGTGCGCGGGCCCGAGGGCGACCCGCGGGCGCCGCTCACGGCCGAGCACTGGAGCGTGGCGGCGTGGCGCGAGCTCGACGACGCGCTGCTCGACCTGCGCTTCAACCACCCCACGGTGGGCGTCGTGGTGCTGCACACCGTCGGCGACCTCGAGGCCGTGCGCCGCTTCGACCGGTGCCTGTGCGAGCGCGCGGTCACCGAGTGGCTCGCCCGCGAGGTGCTGCTGCTCCAGAAGCGCGTGCTGAAGCGCCTCGACCTCACGGCGCGCAGCCTCTTCGCGCTGGTCGAGCCGGCGAGCTGCTTCGCGGGCTCGCTGCTCGAGCTCGCGCTGGCCTCCGACCGGGTGTTCATGATCGACGCGGCCGACACGCACGTGGCGCTCTCGCCGGTGAACTTCGGCGCCTACCCGATGAGCAACGGCCTCACGCGGCTGGAGTCGCGCTTCCTCTACGACCCGGAGGTGGTGACGCGCTTGAAGGACGAGACGGGCCCGCTCGACGCGGGCGAGGCGCTCAAGGCGGGCCTCGTGACCTTCACCCCCGACGAGATGGACTGGGGCGACGAGGTGCGCGTGGCCATCGAGGAGCGCGCGAGCCTCTCGCCCGACGCCATGACGGGCATGGAAGCGAACCTCCGCTTCGCCGGCCCGGAGACCATGGAGACCAAGATCTTCGGGCGCCTGAGCGCCTGGCAGAACTGGATCTTCCAGCGGCCCAACGCGGTCGGCGCGACGGGGGCGCTCACGATGTACGGGCAGCCCGGCCGGCCGGTCTTCGATTACCGACGCACGTAAACAAATCCGCGGAAGAAACAGGTCACCCGATGTCATCCGTCGTCAACGACACGCGCATCCCGAACAACGTCGACCTCTCGTCGGACAAGAAGCTCCAGCGGGCGCTCGAGGAGTGGCAGCCCAACTTCATCAACTGGTGGCAATCGATGGGCCCCGAGGGCTTCCAGCAGGACGACGTGTTCCTGCGCACGGCGATCAGCGTCGACCACGAGGGCTGGGCGCACTTCGACTACGTGAAGATGCCCGACTACCGCTGGGGCATCTTCATGGCCGACCGCGTGGCCGACCGCACCATCGGCTTCGGCGACGAGATGGGCAAGCCCGCGTGGCAGCAGGTTCCGGGCGAGCACCGCAACACGCTGCGCCGGCTCATCGTCACGCAGGGCGACACCGAGCCCGCCTCGGTCGAGCAGCAGCGCCTGCTGGGCCAGACCTGCCCGAGCCTCTACGACCTGCGCAACCTCTTCCAGGTCAACGTCGAGGAGGGCCGCCACCTCTGGGCGATGGTCTACCTGCTGCACTCGCACTTCGGCCGCGACGGCCGCGAGGAGGCCGAGGCCCTGCTCGAGCGCCGCAGCGGCGACCCCGACAAGCCCCGCATCCTGGGCACCTTCAACGAGCCCTGCCCCGAGTGGCTCTCGTTCTTCATGTTCACCTTCTTCACCGACCGCGACGGCAAGTACCAGCTGCTCGCCCTCGCCGAGAGCGCCTTCGACCCGCTCTCGCGCACCACGCGCTTCATGCTCACCGAGGAGGCGCACCACATGTTCGTCGGCGAGACGGGCATCCTGCGGGTGGTGCAGCGCTCGGCCGAGCTCGCGAAGCTCGACCCCAACGGCGACGTGCGCGCGCAGGGCGGCGTCGACCTGCCGACCATCCAGAAGTACCTGAATTACTGGTTCAGCTCGTCGGTCGACCTCTTCGGCGGCGAGGTGTCGTCGAACGCCGCGGCCTTCTTCGCCTCCGGGCTGAAGGGCCGCGCCAAGGAGGCCGGCTACGAGGACCACGTCGCCCTCAACGGCACCTACCGCATGACGCAGCCCGAGAACGGCGCGCTGGTCGAGCGCGACGTGGCGCTGCGCTCGGCGATGAACGAGGTGCTGCGCGACGAGTACATCGGCGACTGCCAGCGCGGCGTCGACAAGTGGAACCGCGCGATCGCCGAGGCCGGCGTGCAGTTCGAGCTGAAGATCCCGAGCCGGCGCTTCAACCGCAACGTCGGGCTCTACGCCGGCATGCGCTTCGGCCCGACGGGCGAGCCCATGAGCGAGGAGGCGTGGCAGGCGCAGTCGTCGCAGTGGCTGCCCACCGCGGCCGACCGCGCGTACGTGCTGTCACTGATGACGAAGCCGGTCTACGAGCCCGGCAAGATGGCCCACTGGATCGCCGCCCCGAAGCAGGGCATCAAGGGGCGCCCGGCGGACTTCGAGTACGTGCGCCACGACGCCCGCTGAGCGCGGGTCGCGCGGGCGGCGGCGGCGTCAGAAGTCGTCGTTGCCGCCCGAGTGGTTGGTCTCGAGCGTGTCGGCCGTCGCGGCGACGGCGTTGAGCGGAACGGTGAACTCGTCCTCGCTCAGGTCTTCGAGGGGCACGCTCTGGAAGAGGTAGTAGCGCCCGTCGAGCAGGCCGATGCCGCCGATGGCGCCGAGCTCGCTGTTCTTCTTCAGCGCCAGCTTCGGGCTCATCTCGTTCTCCTCGCAGATCGCCGAGCGGATCTGCGCCCAGTCCTGATCGAGGTACTCGAAATGCGAGACGATCACCTTCTGCGAGCGGCCGTCCGAGCTGTAGTGGACGGTGAGCCCGAACCAGCTCTCTTCGTCGTTGTCGAGGGTGTAGTTCTCACGCGCCCACTCCTGCAGACCTGCCCAGTTGCTCATCGTTCTTCCCGCTGGTCGCACCGCGCGACGCGGCGACTCTCTCTAGAGGGCGCGGGTCGCGTCAACCGCTAATCCACGGGGCGATTACTGCGCCCACTCGGAGAGCGCCGCGATGGTCTTCTGGAGCTGCCGCGACAGGCCGTGCTGGCCCCCGCCCGTCGGCACGAGGTCGTCCTCGATGTAGAGCTCGTCGTCCTCGATGGTGAGGTCGTCGACGTCGAAGTCCTCCCAGTCGATCGACGCGGTCGCGCCGTCGCCGTCGTGCCAGTAGAAGCTCCCGCTGGTGACGACGAAGCCCCCTTCGTCGCTGAGAAAGAGCGCCAGGATCGCCTCGTCGTCGGGCAGCTCGTCCTCGTGGGTGCCGCGCGCGGTGCGCTCGGCGTGGGCCGGGATTCCGGGCGCGAGGTGCAGCCCCCCGCGCTCGCGCAGGAAGCGCTGGATGACCTCCAGCGCCGCCGCGTCGTCGTCGGTGGCGTTGTCGCTCTTCGGGGCGGCTGCGGCGGCCTTCGGGGCCGGCTTCGCGCCCTTGCCGAGCGGCACCGGCGCGCTGCGCCGCGGAGCACCCACCGGGACGGGCGCCGCGCGGGCCGGGGCG
>JAQBQI010000110.1 GCA_028287085.1 Myxococcaceae bacterium | reverse complement strand
GGGTGCGCGTGCGGCGGCCGTCGCGCGCGGTCGCGTCGTAGAGCACCACCGGGCGGCCGTCGACGTCGGCGCGGGACCAGTCCCAGCCGTGGAAGTCGCCTTCGAGCGGGGCGTCGCCGGCGTTGGCGTCGTGGTAGCCGACGCCCGACCAGCGCAGCGCCGGCTCGGTCAGCTCGACCTCGACGCGGCAGTGCGGCGCCACGGCCCACCAGAGGTGCCGCCCCGCGGCGTCGAGGGCCTGCGGCGCGCCGTGGAGCACCGTGGGGATCACCCGCACGCGGCCGACGATGCGGCCCGGCCGGAGCGAGGGGAAGGGCGAGGTGCGCTCGCACAGGTCGACGAGGAGCTCGCCGCGCTCCCAGCGCAGGTGGCTCGCGCCGAGGGTGAGGTGCGCCGGGCCGCGGGAGACGTCGCGCGCCCCGCGCTCGGTGAGCGCCCAGGTCGCGGCGCGCGGGCCGTAGAGGGCGACGTTGAGGGTGCAGTGCTCCAGCGGGTCGGCCTTCGCGCCGGCGAGGGCCGCCGCGGCGCGCGCCTTCGCGTACCAGGGCGAGAAGACGTTGCCGAGCATACCGATGAGGGTAAGGCCGTGGCGGCCGTCGTCGCTCAGCGCGTCGACGTACCACCAGGCGTAACCGCCCCGCGAGAGGGCGCGGTCGAAGCGAGGTCCGACCACGCGCTCTCCGCCGCCAGCAGCCCGCTCCTCGCCACCATCGGCACCCCGGCCCCCGGGTGCGCGCTCCCGCCGCACAGGTACAGGCCCGGCAGCTTCGAGCGCGAGGGCGCGCGCGCCAGCGGGGAGGTCCACCCGTGGGAGGGAGGGCCGTAGAGGGCGCCCTCCGTCGCGGGGTAGCTCCGCGCGAAGTCCGTCGGGGTGGTGATCACGCGCCTCGCGGGGTCCCAGTCCAGGCTGAGCCCGAGCGCTTCGAGGTGCCGTCGGGTCGTCGTCTCGCATCGGTCGATGTCTTCCTCGGAGAAGGGGCGCCGCTCGCCGCGCGCGGGGGCGTTGACGATCATGAACAGCCGCTCGCGCCCGTCGTCGGTGGCGGGCGTCCGAGCCGTGTCGTCGCGGTCCTGCGCGCAGACGTAGACGGTCGGGTCGGTGGGGAGCGCGTCGCCGTCGGTGAGCTCGCGAAACTCGCGCGCGTAGTCGCGGCTGAAGAACACGTTGTGCCGCACGAGGGGGAAGCCCCCGGCCCGCGCCACCGCGCTGAAGGTCACCGCGGAGAGCGAGCGGCCCGCGTTCGGGGCGACCGTCCAGGCGGGCCGCGCGGCCTCGCCCAGCAGGCCCGCGGAGAGCGCGCCGACGTCGCCGTTGAAGACCACCGCGTCGGCCGCCAGCGAGGTGCCGTCGTCGAGGCGCACGCCCGCCGCGCGGCCGTGGGCGGTGAGCACCTCGTCGACGCCGCGGCCCAGCGCGAAGGTGACGCCGCGCGCGGCGGCGAGGCGCTCGAGGGCCTCGGCGAGGCGGGCCATGCCGCCGCGCACGACCCACACGCCCTCGCGCTCGACGTGGGCGATGACGTTGAGCGTGGCGGGCGCGAGGAAGGGCGACGAGCCGCAGTAGGTGGCGTAGCGCCCGAAGAGCTGGAGCAGCCGCGGGTCGCGGAAGAAGTCGCCGAGCGACGACCAGAGCGTGCGGGTCGCGTCGATGCGGGCGAGCGCCACCATGCCGCGGAGGCCCTGGTCGCGCAGCACGCTGCCCAGCGTCGGCCGCTGCGAGCGCATGAAGGGCCCCTCGACGCGCTCGTGGATGCCCCGCGCGTACTCGCAGAACGCGCGGTAGCCCTTGGCCTCGCGGGCGCCCATGAGCGCGCCGATGCCGTCGGCGGTGCGGTCGACGTCGCGGTACAGGTCGAGCCGCGACCCGTCGGGCCAGGCGTGGCGGGCGAGCACCTCGACGGGGTCGAGGGTGACGTACGCGTCGAGCGAGGCGCCCGCGGCGGCGAAGAGCTCGTCGAAGACCGCGCGCACCGTGAGCACCGTGGGCCCCGCGTCGAGGCGGCGGCCGGCGACCTCGACCTCGCGCATCTTGCCGCCGACGCGGGCCGCGCGGTCGACGACCGTCACCTCGACGCCGCGGGCCGCGAGGGCGATCGCGGCGCTCAGGCCGCCGACCCCGGCGCCCACGACGACGGCGCGCTCGGAGCGGGGTGCGGTGGTGCTTCCGTCAGGCATCAGCGACTGTGATGCCCGAAGCGCGGGGGCGGGCGCACGTTCCTGGACGAAGATCGGCGGGCGGTCAGCGGCGGCGGGCGTCGAGGTCGCGGCGGAGGAAGGCGCGGAAGGTGTCGAGGCCCGCCTCCTCCCAGGCCGACTCGATGGCCGCGGCGGTGGCCTGGTTGTGGGCCATCAGCGCCTGGAAGGCCGGGAAATCAGGGTCGGAGGGGTCGATGCTCACGTGCTGGTCGTGGGCGTCGGCGCGGAAGAACCAGGCGTCGCGGCGGGGGATGCGCTCGACCACCAGCTTCATGTGGGGGTAGGCGCGGTTGCCCAGGCGGAGGGCGTAGCGGTCTTCGCCGTCGCGCTCGAAGGCGGCCGAGTCGTAGACGCGCCCGTCGGGGGAGGCGCGCACGGCGTCGACGAGGGCGGCGACGCGCGGGGGGGCGGGGCCGTCGTAGGCGCGGGCGAGGTAGAGGTCGATGGCGCGCCCGACCGCCTCGGCCGAGGGGGGGATGGCGCGCGTCATGGATTCCGCGGGGGAGGTGGGGTCTTGTTTGGACGGGGCCACGAGCGCGACGGTAGCACCGCGCGGAACGGCGGGCGTCTGTGGTAGACCCGGCGGCATTGATGGACGACGTGGCACCCGCCGACGTGCTGGTGGTCGAGGACGACCCCGACCTGAACGAGATGATCGGCGCGTACGTCCGCCTCGCGGGCTACGGCTATCGTCCTGCGCTCGACGGGGCGATGGCGGCGAGGGAGCTCGGGTCGCGGCGGCCGGCGCTGGTGCTGCTCGACCTGATGCTGCCCGACATGGACGGCTTCGAGGTGTGCCGGCGGCTGCGGGAAGACCCGGCGACGCGGGACGTCCCGGTGGTGGTGCTGAGCGCGGTCAACGAGACGGAGTCGCGGCGCCGGGCGCAGGAGCTCGACGTGGTGGAGTACCTGACGAAGCCCTTCGATCCCGACGCGCTGATGGACGCCGTGCAGCGCCACGCGGCGTCGCGCTGAGGGGGGGGACGCCGCCGGGGGTCTACTCGACGCCGGCGAGCAGGGGCACCATAGCGATCCTCAGCGCGACGACAGGCGGCGGTGAGCACCCCCAACGATGAAGCAACCGAAGCGGCACACGGTGCTGGTGGTCGACGACGAGCCGGACGTGATCCAGAGCGTCAAGGACCTCCTGCGGCTGGAGTACAACGTGCTCGGCGCGACGCGCGCGTCGGAGGCCCTGCGGCTGCTCGCCGAGCGCGAGGTGCACGTGGTCATGTCCGACCAGCGGATGCCCGAGATGAGCGGGGTGGAGTTCCTGCGGCGCATCCGCGGGGAGTACCCCGACGCGGTGCGGCTGCTGTTCACGGGCTACGCCGACCTGCGCGCGGTGATCGACGCGATCAACCAGGGGAGCGTGTACCGGTACGTCACCAAGCCCTGGGACCCGGACGAGCTGCTGGGGGTGATGCGCGAGGCCTGCGAGCGCTACGACCTGGCGGCCGAGCGCAAGCGCCTGATGCTCGAGCTCGAGGAGAAGAACGCCGCGCTCGGGCGCGCCAACGACCTGAAGACGGCGTTCATCCGGGTGGTCGGCCACGAGCTGCGCACGCCGCTCACGATCCAGCTGGGGCTCACCCGGCTGGCGCTGCGCTCCGAGGGGCTCGCGCCGCCGGAGGTGCGCGACTGGCTCGAGCGCATCGAGCGCGCGGCCAAGCGGCTCTACGTGCGCTCCGAGCAGCTGATGGTGCTGCTGCACGGCGAGCGCTTCGCGCGGGCGCTGGAGCGCAGCCAGGTCGACCTCGGGGCGGTGCTGCGCGAGGCGGCCGAGGAGGTGCGGCCCTTCGTCGAGCGGCGGGGGCAGTCGCTGGTGGTCGACGCGCCGGAGGGCCTCGGCTCGGTCGAGGTCGACGCGGCGAAGATCGAGGACAGCCTGAACCAGCTGCTGCTCAACGCGATCAAGTTCACGCCCGACGGGGGCACGGTGACGCTCTCGGCGCGGCGTCACGGCGACGGCGCGCACCTGGAGGTGGGCGACTCGGGCGGCGGCATGCCCGACGCGACGCTCGAGCACCTGTTCGAGCCCTTCTTCACGGGCTTCGACACGGCCCGCCACTCGTCGGGCACCTACGAGTACGGGGCGCGCGGGCTCGGCCTCGGGCTCAGCGTGGTGAAGGCCTTCGTCGAGATGCACGGCGGCGCGGTGAGCGCGCGCCGGGGCGAGCACGGCGGGATGGTCTTCGGCATCGACCTGCCCGCGGCGTAGCCCTACGGGGCGCGCTCGGCGGGGGGCGGCCGGGGGGGCGGCCGCGGGGGCAGGCGCACGGTGAAGCGGGCGCCGGCGCCGGGCGACGAGTCGACGTCGATGGTGCCGCCGTGCTCCTGCACGATGCCGTAGCTGATGCTGAGGCCGAGGCCGGTGCCCTCGCCCGGGGCCTTCGTGGTGAAGAAGGGGTCGAAGATGCGCGCGACGACCTCGGGGGCGATGCCGGTGCCGGAGTCGGCGACCTCGATGACCACGCCGCCGTCGTCGCCGGGGGCGGTGCGCGCGACGACCCGCGACCCGGGGGCCGAGGCGTCGACCGCGTTGGCCAGGAGGTTCATCACGACCTGGTTCACCTTGCCGGGGAAGCACGCGATGGTGGGGATGGGCTCCAGCGCCAGGGCGATCTCGACGCCCGTCTTGCGGGCGCGCCCGCGGAGGATGTTGGCCGTCGACTCGATGCCGGGGTTGAGGTCGACCTCGTGCAGGTCGCTCTCGTCGAGGCGGGCGAAGGTGCGCAGGTCCTTCACGATCTGCTGGATGCGCTTGAGGCCGTCGCGCGAGCGGTCGAAGAGGCCGCCGAGGTTGCCGAGGGTGTACGGCAGGTCGATGCTCTCGGCGGCCGCGGCGAGCTCGGCGGCGAGCTCGGGCAGGGCCCGCGCGATGTCCTCGTCGGCGCCGCGGTAGAGGTCGATGATCGACACGACCGCGCCGACGTCGCGCTGGGCCACGGCGAGGTTGTTGGTCACGAAGGCCAGCGGGTTGTTGATCTCGTGGGCGACGCCCGCGACCATCTGTCCGAGCCCGGCGAGCTTCTCGGTCTGCACCAGCAGGCTCTGCGCGCGGCGCAGCTCGTCGTGGGCCTCGCGCTCCGAGCGGGCCGTGGCGCTCAGCTCCTCGTTGAGGGCGACGAGGCGGCGGTTGGCGTCCTCGACCTGCTGGGCGCGCACGAAGATCTCCGCGGCCATCCTCCCGGCGCGCAGCTTGAGCTGCTCGGTGCTGCGGTCGCGCTCGGCCACGGCGGCGCGCGAGCGGGTCTGCTCGGTGACGTCCTCGACGGTGTGGAGCAGGTACGCGACCTTGCCGTCGGCGCCGAAGACCGGGGAGTTGCTGGGGTCCCAGTAGCGGGCCTCGAAGGTCCCGTCGGGGCGGCGGATGTCGTAGCGCTGGGTGGGCATGTCGTCGGGCATGCCGAACTGCAGGGCGCGCCCGAGCGAGGCCCGGAGCTTGTGCACCCCGTCGGCCTCGGGCGCGTCGGGGTTGTCGGGGAAGACCTCGAAGAGGGCCTTCCCGATGACCTCGTCGCGGCGGGTCATGGTCGCGCGCAGGTACGCGTCGCTGGCCCCGACGATGGTGAAGTCGGGCAAGAGCACGAGGTAGAGCCCCGGCGTCGACTCGAAGAGCAGCTGGAAGTCGGGGACCATTCCCTCCCACGATGGTGCCCCGGGGGTGGCGGCGTCCACCCGGCGGTCAGTTCCCGGCGCGGGCCGACTCCCACGAGAGGTCGAAGCGGGCGAGGTATTTCCGCAGCCGGTCGGCGTCGTTGACCGACCCCTTGCCCCGCCGCGACACGGCGAAGAGTTCGCGCCCCGCGGCGGAGAGGGTCGGCGACGCGCGGCACACCCGCACCACCTCGGCGAGCTGGGCGCGGTCGTAGCGGTCGAGCGCGGCGACGCCGTCGGCGCCGAGGGCCGCGCGCAGCACGGCGTCGTCGGAGGATGGTTCGGGCGACGTACGATCGGCCGCCGGGCGCCACCGGGCGCGGAGGCGCTTGACCTCCTCGTCGACGGTGGCGGCGTCGATGCGGCCGCCGGGGCAGAGCGTCGCCATGCGGGTGACGGCCGCGCTGAAGTCGCGGAAATTGCCCGTCCAGAGGGCCTCCGGGGAGGTCGCGAAGGCGACGAAGCGGGCGCGGGCCTCGCGGCTGAAGGCGACGCGGACGCCGAGCGAGCGCTCGCACTGGGCGAGCTCGAAGTCGAGGTTGGGCTCGACGTCCTCGGGGCGGTCGCGCAGGCCGGGGAGCGCGAAGGTCCAGAGCTCGATGCGGGCGAGGAGGTCTTCGCGGAAGGTGCCGTCGGCGACGCGCGCCACGAGGTCGCGGTGGGTGCCCGCGATGAGCTGGAACTCGCTGCGCACCTCGCGGTCGCTGCCCATCGGGCGGAAGGATTTCTCCTCGACGGCGCGCAGCAGCATCGCCTGCTCGTCGGGCCCGAGCTCGGCTATTTCATCGAGGAAGAGCACGCCCCCGTCGGCCTTGCGGAGGAGGCCCTCGCGCTCGGCCGCGGCGCCGGTGAAGGCGCCCTTCGCGTGGCCGAAGAGGGTCGACATCGCGCCGTCGCCGCGCAGCGTGGCGCAGTTGACCTCGACGAAGTCGCCGGCCACCTGGCGCCGCGATTTCTTGAGCGCGTAGATGCGCCCCGCGAGCTGCGACTTGCCCGCGCCGGTGGGGCCCGTGAGCAGCATCGGGGCGCGCGAGGCGACGGCGACGCGCTCGATGCGGTCGATGAGCGCGTTGAAGGCGGGGTTGCGGGTGTCGATGCCGGCCTTGAGCACGCCGGTGCGCTCGCGGGCCTCGGCGGCGAAGCGCGACGCGAGGCGGTCGTAGCGCGAGAGGTCGAGGTCGATGATGCGCCACGAGCCGAGGGTGGGGCGCTCGGGGTCGCGCTGGGCGCGCGTCGGCGGCGAGGTCTGGAGCAGGCGCGCGGGCAGGTGCCGCGACTCGGCGAGGAGGAAGAGCACGATCTGGGCGACGTGGGTGCCGGTGGTGATGTGCACGAGGTAGTCCTCGCGCTCGGGGTCGAAGGGGTAGGCGCGCGCGAAGTCGTGGAGGGCCGCGTAGACGGGCTCGAGGTCCCACGGGTCGGACATCGGGCAGGGCGTGAGGGTGACCTTCGTCTCGGGCGACACCGACGCGAGGTCGGCGCGCACCACGCGCGCGAGCGCGGTGTACTCGGGCTGGTGCAGGAGCTCGAAGCGCGACACCAGCAGGTCGGGGTGCTGGCAGGCGGCGACCGTGGGGCGCCAGCGCTCCCAGCGGGCGGGGCCGGTGCCGGAGTCGAGGGTGGGGCCCAGCAGGCCGAGGACGACGACGGGGCGCTTCTTCGCCATGGGGATAAGGCGCCTGATACCACGGTATCGCACCAACTCGCGAATCCAGCGGAGATCCCGCGGAACGCGGCGTGGCACGACCCCTGCGATATGGCCGGATCAGGAGGTCGAGTGAGCATGAGCGAGCGCAGCTACGAGGTGTTTCCGGTGGAGAATGGTGTGCCCATCAAGGCGTGGACGCGCGGGGTGGCGGTCGAGGGCGAGGCGCGGGCGCAGCTCTCGCGGCTGGCGGCGATGCCCTTCGTGCACCAGTGGGTGGCGGCGATGCCGGACGTGCACGTCGGCATCGGGGCGACGGTCGGGAGCGTGGTGCCGACGGTGGGCGCGATCATCCCGGCGGCGGTGGGCGTCGACATCGGCTGCGGGATGATCGCGGCGCGCACGAGCCTGACGGCGAGCGAGCTGCCCGACCACCTGTTCGGGCTGCGCGACGCGATCGAGAAGGCCGTGCCGCACGGGCGCACCGACCACGGCGGGGCGAACGACCGCGGCGCGTGGGGGGAGGTTCCGGCCGCGGTGGACGAGGCGTGGGCGCCGCTGAGCGAGGGCTATAAGGCCATCGTGGCGAAGCACCCGCGGCTGGGTCGCGGGCCCGAGCGCACGCAGCTCGGGACGCTCGGCACCGGCAACCACTTCATCGAGGTGTGCCTCGATGAGAGCGACCGCGTGTGGTTCATGCTGCACTCGGGGTCGCGCGGCGTGGGCAACCGCGTGGGCTCGCACTTCATCGAGAAGGCCCGCGAGGACATGGCCCGGTACCATATCCACCTGCCCGACCGGGACCTCGCGTATCTGCCCGAGGGGACGGAGCACTTCGACGACTACCTGCTGGCCGTCGGGTGGGCGCAGGACTACGCGCGGATCAACCGCGAGCTGATGATGCGCGCGACGGTGGCGGCGGTGCGGGCGACGGGGCTCGTGCCGGCCTTCGAGGCCTCGCTGGAGGCGGTGAACTGCCACCACAACTACGTGAGCCGCGAGCACCACTACGGGCGCAACGTGTGGGTGACCCGCAAGGGCGCCGTGCGGGCGCGCGAGGGCGAGCTGGGGATCATCCCGGGCAGCATGGGCGCGCGCTCGTTCATCGTGCGCGGGAAGGGCAACGCCGAGAGCTTCCACTCGTGCAGCCACGGGGCGGGGCGGGCGATGACGCGCACCAAGGCGCGCAAGGTGTTCTCGCTCGACGACCACGCCAAGGCGACGGCGGGGGTGGAGTGCCGCAAGGACGCCGACGTGCTCGACGAGACGCCGGGCGCGTACAAGGACATCGAGGCCGTGATGCACGCGCAGCGCGACCTCGTCGACGTGGTGTACACGCTGCGCCAGGTGGTCTGCGTGAAGGGATGATGGCCGTAATGGACGACGCGAAGATGGTCACGCTCGACGGGTCGGAGGGTGAGGGCGGCGGGCAGATGCTGCGCTCGTCGCTCTCGCTCTCCCTCGTCACGGGCACCGCCCTGCGGATGGTCAACGTGCGCGCGGGGCGCTCGAAGCCGGGGCTGCTGCGGCAGCACCTGACGGCCCTGCGCGCGGCGGCCGAGGTGAGCGGCGCGCTCGTCGAGGGGGCCGAGCTCGGGTCGCGCGAGGTGACCTTCGTTCCGGGCCGGGTGCGGGCGGGCGAGTACACGTTCAAGGTGGGCACCGCGGGGAGCGCGACCCTCGTGATGCAGACCGTGCTGCCGGCGCTCTTGCGCGCGGAGGGCGTCTCGACGCTGGCCTTCGAGGGCGGGACGCACAACCCGATGGCGCCGTCGTACGACTTCGTGGCGCGGGCCTTCCTGCCGGTGGTGAACCGGATGGGTCCGACGGTGACGAGCGCGATCGAGCGGGCGGGCTTCTACCCGGCGGGCGGCGGGCGCTTCACGATGAGCGTGACGCCCGCCAGGCAGCTGGCGCGCATCGAGATCATGGCGCGCGGCGCGGTGCTCGAGCGCGAGGTGGAGGCGCGCGTGGCGGGGCTGCCGGAGGGCATCGCGAAGCGCGAGCTGGTGGCCGCGAAGGAGGTGCTGGGGTGGGAGTGGCCGTGCCTGCGGACGAAGGAGCTGCCGCGCAGTGAGGGGCCGGGCAACGTGGTGGTGGTGACGGTGGGCTGCGAGCACGCGACGGAGGTGTTCGTGGCCATCGGGGAGAAGGGGGTCGCGGCGGAGGCGGTGGGCGCGGCCGTGGCGGCGGAGGCGGCGGCGTGGCTGGCGGCGGAGGTTCCGGTGGGCGAGCACCTGGCGGACCAGCTGTTGTTGCCGATGGCGCTGGCGGGCGGCGGTAGGTTCGTGACGACGGAGCCGTCGCTGCACACGACGACGAACGCGCGGGTGATCGAGCGGTTTCTTCCGGTGAGCATCGGGTGGGAGCGGCGCGACGAGCGGTCGTGGGTGGTGACCGTGGCGGAGCGGGGGTGACGGTGGGTCGCCCCGCGATGATCGGGACGATGGGGGATGGATGATGTACGGGCGACCTGCGGTCGCCCGTCTCGGGTCGAAGAACGTCGGGGGCCGGAGCAGGGTCGGAGGGGCGACCGCAGGTCGCCCGTACAGTGGCAGGTCGGGGATCGTCGATGGACGACGGAGGGGCGACCGCAGGTCGCGCGTACATTGACGGGCCCGCTTCGGCCCTTGAACTTCAATGCGTGAACTTCGACTCGCGAGGACCTCGACGCCGCTCGATACGGCTGGGCGGATACGACTACGTCCGGCCCGGCGCGTACTTCGTCACGGTCTGCACCCACGAGCGGAAATGCCTGTTTGGCGAGGTCGTCGATGGGGTGGTGGTTCTGAACGACGCCGGGCTTGCCGTTAGGGGAGAGTGGCTACGGACGGCCGCGCTCCGTCGGGACGTCGCGATCGACGAGTTCGTCGTGATGCCGAACCACCTGCACGGTGTTCTGGTCAGCCACGATCGCAGTGGCGATCCGCTCGGCGCGAGCGGCATGTCGGACGGCCTTCTACCAGGCGCGCGCGGGCCGAGAGCTCGCTCGCTGGGCGCCATCATCGCCGGCTCCAAGTCGGCGGCGACGGCGCGAGTCAACGCCCTCCGAAGCTCCCCAGGCGCGCCGCTCTGGCACCGGAACTACTACGAACACGTCGTCCGAGGTGGCGACGAGCTCCAACGCATTCGCCAATACATCGTCGACAACCCTCGCCGGTGGTCCCTCGATCGCGAGAACCCTGCGCTCGCTGGCGATCCGGTGCTCGCGCCGTGGGAGCCGTGAGGCGTCACGATGCGGCGCCGACAGACGGCGGGCGCCGCAATGACGTCTGTCGCCAGCGAGTCCAGCAGGTGGCGCCGCGATGAGCAAGCCCGAGAGGCAGCGCTGATGTACGGGCGACCTGCGGTCGCCCGTCTGGGGTTGATCGGGGTCTGTTGTCAGAGCGGCAGTCGCAGGGGCGACCGCAGGTCGCTCGTACATTGGCAGGTCGGGGGTCGACGATGGACGACGGAGGGGCGACCGCAGTTCGCCCGCACCTCGCCACGCCTCGATCACCACCGCGGCTCCCTCCGGCCGCCTCGGGCGCCCGCATTCGTTGACGCCGCGCGCGCCGCCTCCCTACCATCGCGCCACTTTCGTGGGCACCCGATGAAGCTCCGCCCCGCCGTCGCCCTCGTCGCGACCCTGCTCGTCGCGTGCGGAAGCGAGCCCGACGTCGCGCCCGACGCCGCCGTCGTCATCGCCCCGACGCCCGTCGATGGCGGCGCCGTCGTCGTCGACGTCCCCCTCCCCGTCGACGCGCCCTCCCCCGAGGACGACGCCGCCGCGCCCGACGACGTCGCGCCGTCCCTCCCCATCACGGGCGCCGTCTGTACCGCCGGCGCTCCGCCCGGCGACGCCCCGCTGCGGCGCCTCACGCACGCCGAGTACGACCGCACCGTGCGCGACCTGCTCGGCACGGCGCTGCACCCCGCGGCCGCCTTCGACGCGCAGCTCCGCGACGGCACCCTCGAGACCGACGTCGCCAACCTCACCGTCGCCCCGACCCTCCTCGCGCAATACCTCGACGCCGCCGACGCGCTCGCCGCCGACGCCACCGCCACGCCCGCCGCGCTCGCCCGCCTCGTCGGCTGCGCCCCGCCGCGCGACGCCGAGGCCGCCTGCGTCGACGCCTTCGTCGCGTCCTTCTCCGCGCGCGCCTGGCGCCGCCCGACCACCG
>JAQBQI010000094.1 GCA_028287085.1 Myxococcaceae bacterium | reverse complement strand
GGGCGCGGTGTCGCGGTGCGAGCCGTAGCGCTGCGAGCCCGCCGGGCACTCCAGCGCGTGGGCCCTGGCCTCCGGCGCGATGCAGACGTCCGCGGGGACCGTCGGCACCGTTGGGATCGCCACCGTTTCGGCCGGTGCTGCCTGGGTCGCCGCCGCGGCGCCTCGTCGCGGTTGCTGCCCGTGGGCCAGCGAACCGAACAGGGCGCACGTTGCCGCGAGGGCCATCGCCACGCTTCGTTGCCTCACCCGAACCATTGTCGTCTCCGTGGATTCTTTGTGTGGGGGTAACAGGAAACGCGGGCCGCGATCAGCGACCGCAGCGCGACACGACCTGCTGACGATAGAAGCCGAGCTCGTCGCGCCAGAACTCACCGTTGAAGGGCCAGAGGTTGTGCTCCTCGTCCGCCGTGACGCGGTTGGCCCGGGCGACTTCGACGCTCACCTGCTGCTGCTGCATCTCCTGAGACAACTGCCCGCGGCGGGCGTTCAGGATTTCGATGAGGATCGCGGTCGCCTGGTTCTGGAGGTCGCCGAGCTCCTCGACGGCGCGCGTGTAGCGGCCGCGGGCGAGGGTGCCGGCGTTCTCGATGGCGAAGCTCTTGGCCACCGAGATGTCCTGGATGATGCGCGCGCCGACCGAGCTGTTGCGGAAGGCCGCGGGCATCCCATTGTGGCGGCGCTCTTCGCTCTCCAGCTGCGCGACGTACTCCAGGTTGCGGAGCAGCGTGCGGTCGCCGAACGCGGTCTCGACCACCGGCCGCAGCCGGTTGGGCAGGTTGGCGTGACCCTCGCGCACGTTCTTGAGGAACTGGAAGAAGCTCGGGTCGTCCTGGTACTGCTGCAGGTAGCGCTCGATCTCGGGGCGCAGGTCGCCGAAGCGCTCGTTGAACTGCGCGACCACCTCCTCGGCCTCGTCGTAGCGGCAGTTGGAGAAGAGGATCACCGACTTCAGCACCATCGCCTCGGGGTACCAGCCGTTGGCGAAGTACGGCGAGAACAGCGTGTGGATGTTGCCGAGCGCGCGGGGGTAGTCCTGCTGGAGGAAGTACGCCCAGCTCTCCTCGAAGAGCGCGTCGAGCCAGTACTCGGAGTCGACGTCGACGTGGTTCCACGAGTCGATGGCCGACTCGAAGTGGCGCGTGGAGTAGTAGAGCCGCGCGAGCTCGAGCCACGCGAGGTCGCCCATGCGCTCCTCGTCCTCGATGCCCTCGACGCCCTCGTCGAGCGCGTGGAGCACCTCGTTGAAGGCGTCGACGCCCGGCTGCGAGCGGCGCGCGTTGACGTGCGAGATGCCCTCGAAGAACTTCGCCTGCACGTAGTACGGCGACTGGCGCTGCACCTGGCGGAAGAGCGCGATCGCCTCGTCGTAGGCGCCGTCGCGGTACTTGCTGCGGCCCATCAAGTAGAGCAGCTGGTTGTAGAGGCCGCGGCTCTCGTTGTTGTTGAACTGCTGCAGCGCGGTGGTCGGGTAGCGGCCGACGCGGCGCACGATGTCGGCGGGCTCGGGGAGCTGCGACGCGAGCTGCGCGAGCCACTGGAGCGTGGCGTTGAAGTAGAGGTGCGACGGGCCGCGCTCGACGATCTCGTCGAAGACCGCGAGGGCCGACTGGTAGAAGCCCAGGTGGTAGAGGCTCTTGCCCAGGTGGAACTGCGCCTTCTGCTGGTTGGCCGGCGCGTCCTGCGTCTCGCCCTCGACGACGCGCTGGAACTGCACCGACGCCTCCTGGTAGCGCTCCTGCTGGTAGAGCCGCAGCGCGTTGGCGAGCGCCTCGCTCGGCGGCCCCTCCGCGGGCGGGGCGTCGGCGTCGGGGGTGACCACCATGTCAACCGGCCGCGCGGGTTGGGCCCACGCCGAACCCGCCATGCACAGGACCATCGCGGTCGTGCCCGCACCCGTGAGCCACTTCGAGAATCGCCTCCGCACCATCGCTGCCTCGCCTCGCTTCACGTCACACGTCATCGCCCGATGGCGCCGTCGTCAACGACGACTACACGCCGTCGTGGGGGCGGACTCTACTCAATCGTTCCGCGCAAGAGAAGGCATTCGACAAGTGCCCGCGCGGGTCGCCGCGGGTGGGGCGGGTGTGACCACCCCGCCGGTCGAGCGCCGCCCCGCCGCGCGCCCTCCGCACGGGGTCTTTGCGCTTGACGGCTTTCTCCGCGCGACGGTAGCGTCCCGTGGCTCGCCGCTGCGGGCGCGAGGAGATCCGTATCCCGTGAAGAGACTGGCATCGTTGGTGGGTGTGATGGCGATCGGTCTCCTCGGGGCGGCCGGCTGCGCGACCGAGGTCGTCGGCGACCCGTGCGCCCCCGGCCGACCGGGCAACGCGCCGTGTTCCCCGGGCCGCGACGGCGGCTCGGCGGGGTGCTTCCTCGGCACCGAGATCTACATCGAGACGCAGTCGCTGGAGTGCCGCTCCCGCATCTGCCTCGTGTACCGCTACCCCGAAGAGACCGACCGCACCGGCGCCGAGCGCCCGAAGCACGTGTACTGCACCTGCCGCTGCGGCGTGCCGCCGTCCCTCGCGGCCACCACCGAGTCGTCGGTGCTCTGCACCTGCCCCGAGAGCTTCTCGTGCGTGTCCATCGCGGGCGAGCAGTACAACGAGGGCGTCCGCGGCTCGTACTGCGTGCGCACCAACACCGTCACCACGACCACCACGCCCTGACCCCGTCCGTGAAGGGCCCCGGCAGCACCACCGCTCGTGGTCGCGTCGCCGAGAAGCTCGTCGCCGACCACCTGACCAACCTCGGTTTCATCGTCGTCGCGCGCGACCTCCGCGTCGGCCGCGACGAGGTCGACATCCTCGCGTGGGAGGGCGCCACCCTCGTCGTCGTCGAGGTGCGCTCGCGCCGCGCCGGCGCCATGGTCGACCCGCTGAGCAGCGTGTCGCGCGCCAAGCAGCGCCGCCTGCGCGCCGCCCTCGCGCGCTGCATGGTCGACCACCGCGCCCGCGACGGGCGCATCGACGTCGCCGCCGTGGTCGGCGGCGCCCTCGTCGACTACATCCCAAACGCGATCGATTACACCGAGACGTAAGCCGTCAGAGGCTGACGCAGCGCCGCATGGCCAGGCTGCAGAACGAGCCCGCGGGGCAGTTCAGGTTGGTCGCGCCGCAGGCCACCGTCTCGCAGGTGCCGGCGCGACAGACGGTCGTGCCCACGCAGAGCGCGCGGTTGAACGAGCAGCTCTGGCAGGTGTGGCTCGCGACGTTGCAGGTGCCCGGGCAGAGGTCGGGGACGACCGTGCAGTCGGGGATGCAGATGCCGGCGTTGGCGTCGCGGTCGTCGGGATCCTTGACGCAGACGTAGCCGGCCGCGCCGCCCTCCGACGGGGCGTTGCGGCAGGGCGCGTAGGTCGAGCCCGTCGGCAGGTAGCAGCGGCGCAGGCAGACCGGGTTCTGCAACAGCGCGGTCGCGTCGATGCAGACGCCGTTCGAACCGCACTGCGCGGTCGTCGCGCATCCCAGCAGCGTGGTGTAGCCGCCCGGGAAGACGGCCCGGCCGCGGCCGTTGACGGTCGCGCAGCACGAGGCCGCCGCGGTGCTCGACGCGGCGCACGCGGGGGCGGCGCAGGGCGCGCCGATGCCGCCCGTCTGCGTGACCGGGCACGCCCCCAGCGGCGAGCCCGACGGGCAGCAGCGGCCCAGGCGGCAGTCGTAGCCCTCGGGGCAGCGGGGCGTCGTGCCCGTCGCGCCGCAGACGATGTTGCCCTCGGTGTCGAGCTCGGGCACCGCGCAGCTCACGAGCACGGCGGCGGCGAAGACCCAGCGGCGCGCGCTCACAGCGTGCCCCCGATCGCGAACCCCAGACCGAAGGGCGCCACCGCGACGCGCGGCGCGGCGCGCACCTCCACCCGCTCGCCGGGCCCGCGCAGCGCGAGCCAGAGGGCGCCCGCCGCGGCGAGGCCCAACCCGAGGCCGCCGAAGACGTACGCGCGCGTCAGCCCGCCCGCGGCGCCGGCCTGCGCGTCGGCCGCGCTCTGGCCCCACGCCTCGGTGCCCTCGTTGGCGCGCTCGAGCGTGCCCACCTGCCCGCCCGCGACGACGCCCTGGATGACCCCCGCGACGCCGAGGGCCGCGCCCAGGCCGAGGGTGACCCACGGCCCGACGGCGGACACGGCGCCGCGGCGGTACTCGACCCGGAACCACCGCGGCTCGATGACGGCGCGCTCGACGGTGCGCTCGCGCACGATGACCTCCGGGGCCTGGCCCGCCCGGCGCGCGGCCTCCTCGCGGGTGCGCTGCTGCTCGGCCAGCGGGCGCAGCTGCGCGAGCATCTGCTCGAGCGCCGCGCGGTCGAAGCCGGGCGCGCCGGCGCTGGCGAAGTCCTGCAGCGATTGCAGCGCGCCCGCGTAGTCGCCCTGGCGCTCGAGGGCGCGCGAGAGGTTGAAGAGCAGCTCGGGGCGGTGCGAGATGGCGTGCGCCTCGCGGAACGCCCGCGCGGCCTCGTCGTAGCGGCGCGCGGCGAAGGCGCGGTTGCCGCTCTCGAAGTAGGTCTCGGCAAGGTTGTCCTGGGCCGACGCGGCGCCGGCCGAGAGCAGCGCGGCGAGCGCGACGGCCGCGGGCCTCACGGCGACACCACGGCGGGAGGGGCGGCGCCCTTCAGCAGCGGGAAGCCCAGCGCCTCGCGCTGCGCGAGCCAGGTCTCGGCGCAGCGGTGGGCGATGCCGCGCACGCGCTTGATGTAGTCCTGCCGCGCGGTGACCGAGATCGCGCCGCGCGCGTCGAGCACGTTGAAGTGGTGCGAGGCCTTCACGCAGAAGTCGTAGGCCGGCAGCGCCAGGCGCTCGAGCGGCGGCTTCGCGTACACGAGCTCGGTGCGCGGGCCCTTCTTCGACTCGACGCGCTGCTCCTCGAGGGAGAGCGCGCGGCGGCACTCGCGCTCGCACAGGTCGAACTGCGCGCGGTGGTTCTCGGCGTCGGCGTGCGTGAAGTTGTACGTCGACCACTCCCACTCGGCGCGCTTCGTGATCTCGCCGTAGCGCACGCCCGGGGCCCACATCGCGTCGTAGATGCTCTCGACGTCCTGGAGGTACATCACGATGCGCTCGAGGCCGTAGGTGAGCTCGCCCGAGACGGGCTTGCAGTCGAAGCCGCCGCACTGCTGGAAGTACGTGAACTGCGACACCTCCTGGCCGTCGATCCACACCTGCCAGCCGAGGCCCCAGGCGCCCAGCGTCGGGGACTCCCAGTCGTCCTCGACGAAGCGCACGTCGTGCTTCAAGGGGTCGGTGCCCAGCGCGTTGAGCGACGCCAGGTACTGGTCCTGGATGTCGAGCGGCGACGGCTTCAGGATCACCTGGAACTGGTGGAACTGCTGCATCCGGTTGGGGTTGTCGCCGTAGCGACCGTCGGTCGGGCGGCGCGAGGGCTCGACGAAGGCGACGTTCCAGGGCTCGGGGCCGAGGGCGCGCAGGAAGGTGTTGGGGTTGAAGGTCCCGGCGCCGACCTCGCTGTTGTACGGCTGCACGAGGAGGCAGCCGCGCTTCGTCCAGAAATCCTGCAGCGTCAGGATGAGCTCTTGAAAGTACATCGGTGCCTTCGGAGGTACCCCACTCCCCCACCGCGGATCAATGGATCGCCGCCGCCCGCCTGCCCTTCGCCGCGGTCTTCTTCGCGGCGACCTTCTTCGCGCGCTCGTCGCACTCGGGCATCTTGCGGTTGAGCTCGGGCGCCTCCTTGGCCCAGGCCAGCGCCGCGTCGACGAAGGCCCGCACCGCCGGCGGCACGAACTCCCGCTCGGGGTACACCACCGCGATGTGGTTCTCGCCGCCGAGGCGCTCGGGCAGCACCGCCACCAGCGCGCCGCGCTGGACGTCGTCGTAGATCAGCGGCAGCGGCAGCATCGCCAGCCCGCGGCCCGCCAGCGCCGCCGCGCGCAGCACGCCGAGGTCGTTGGTGGCCAGCGCGGCCTCGACGCGCACCCGCCCGCCGCGCG
>JAQBQI010000080.1 GCA_028287085.1 Myxococcaceae bacterium | reverse complement strand
CGTGCGGCGCGTGCGGTCGGGCCTGCGCCCTCGCCAACGCCACGCCCACCTGCCGCGCGGGCGCCTGCGCGGTCGCGGTCTGCGCCGCGGGCTTCGGCGACTGCGACGGGGTCGCGGCCAACGGCTGCGAGACCAACCTCAACACCACGGTCGGCGCGTGCGGGGCCTGCGGGCGCGCGTGCGTCCTGCCCAACGCGACCCCGGCCTGCGCGGCGGGGGCGTGCGCCGTCGCGGCCTGCGCGGCGAACTTCGGCAACTGCGACGGCGTGGCGGCCAACGGCTGCGAGACCGACCTGCGCGGCTCGAACGGCAACTGCGGCCGCTGCGGCACCGTCTGCGCCGCCGGGACGGTGTGCAGCAACAGCGCGTGCGGCTCGATCTGCGGCGCGGGCACGACCTTCTGCGGCGGGCGCTGCGTCGACCTCGCGACCGACCTCGCCCACTGCGGCGCGTGCGGCAACGCGTGCCCCGCGCGGGCCAACGCGACGCCGGTCTGCGCGCAGCGCACCTGCGCCTTCGCCTGCAACGCGGGCTTCGCCGACTGCGACGGCAACGCGGCCAACGGCTGCGAGGTCGACACGCGCACCGCGGTGGCCAACTGCGGGCGCTGCGGCAACGCCTGCGCGCTCGCCAACGCCACGCCGACCTGCGCGGCGGGCGCCTGCGCGGTGGCGAGCTGCGCCGCGGGCTTCGGCAACTGCGACGGGGTCGCGGCCAACGGCTGCGAGGTCAACTTGCAGACCACGGTCGCGAACTGCGGGGCCTGCGGCAACGCGTGCGTGGCGGCCAACGCGACGGCCGCGTGCCGCACCGGGGCCTGCGCCGTCGGCTCGTGCAACAACGGCTACGGCAACTGCGACAACGCCTACGCCAACGGCTGCGAGGCGACGCTCGCGACCGACAACGCCAACTGCGGGGCCTGCGGCACGCGCTGCGCCGCCGGCACCACCTGCGCGGCCTCGCGCTGCGTGCCGGTGAACGACACCTGCCAGACGGCGACGCCGATCGACCTGACGCGCGGGTCGTCCATCGACCTGCCCTTCACGGTGGTCAACGGCGACCACACGACGGCGATCACCACGCTCTGCGCGGCGAGCACCGGGGCCGACGTCTACTTCTCGTTCACGCTCACCGCGCCGGAGCTGGTCTACGCCGACACCTTCGGGGCGAGCTTCGACACGGTGCTCTTCATCGCGCGCGACGGCCGCCCCCGCGGCGGCGCCTGCGACTCGTACATCCTCGGCGGCCGGCCCGGCGAGGTCTGGTGCAACGACGACGCGAGCAATACCGCGGTGGGCGACGTCTACTCCCCGCGCTGCCCCACCGGCGGCGCGCAGTCGATGATCGTCGGGCGCTTCCTGCCGGGGACCTACTTCCTCGGCGTGGCGGGCTACAGCACCAACGTCGGCGCGGGCACGGTGCACTTCCAGCACCTGCCGCTCACGACCAACGGCGCCGTCGACTACATCCCGACGGTGGTCACCGGCGGCCAGAACTCCTTCCAGCGCCGCCCCTTCGCCGGCCCCGGCACCGTGAACACCACCTGCGGCGGCGGCGCCGGTCCGGAGGACACCTTCTGGTGGCGCAGCTGCCCCGACGCGGCGGCGGTGACCCTGCGGGCGAACAGCTGCGCCACCGCGACGCCGACCGACACGATCATCGACGTGCGGCACGCGAGCGGCGCGACGGGCATCTGCAACGACGACGCGGGCCCGACCTGCTCGAACAACACCAACTCGTCGACCGTGGTCCAGGTGCTCCCCGCGGGCGCCGGGCTGCACACGCTCACGCTCGACACCTTCCGCGACCCCGCGGCCGGCGCGCTCTACTACCTCTTCATCAACCCGCCGATCATCACCTCGCGCGAGCGGCGCGGGCCCTTCCTCGGCCCGGTCTGCCTGGCCCGGGCGGCCCCGACCGCCGCGCGCTTCTGAGGCCCGCGGGCGCGCGTCGGGCCTTGTCGATCGACGGACCCGCGTGCCAGATTTCCAGCGCCCCGCTCCGACGACCCCCAACGACCCGTAGACGACCGAGGACACGACCCATGGCGATGGAGACCTTCACGAGCGAGCCGACCGCGGCGGGCGACGAGGCCGGGGGCGGCGTGCAGGGGGAGGTTCCCGCCGACGTCGCCGCCATCCGCGAGGCGCGCGCCCGCTGGGAGGCCGGGGCCGTCGCGAAGATCGTCGCGAAGTCGCCGCTCCGGCAGCCGCGCTTCACCACGCTCTCCGACGTCGAGGTGCCCGACGTCGTCACGCCCGGCGACCTGCACGTCGACTACCTGCGCGACCTCAACCTGCCCGGGGAGTTCCCGTACACGCGGGGAATCCAACCCACGATGTACCGCGGGCGGCTCTGGACGATGCGGCAGTTCGCGGGCTTCGGCACCCCCGAGCAGACCAACGCCCGCTACCACTACCTGCTCGCGCAGGGGCAGGCGGGCCTCTCGGTGGCCTTCGACTTCCCCACGCTGATGGGCTTCGACTCCGACTCGCCGCGCTCGCTCGGCGAGGTCGGGATGTGCGGCGTCGCGGTCGACACGCTGCGCGACATGGAGGTGCTCTTCGACGGCATCCCCCTCGACAAGATCACCACGTCGATGACCATCAACGGTCCCGCGATCGTGATGCTCTGCTTCTACGTCGCGCTCGCCGACAACCGCGGCACCCCCCGCGCCCTCCTCGGCGGAACCATCCAGAACGACTGCCTGAAGGAGTTCATCGCGCAGCACGCGTGGGTGGTCGGGCCCCGCCCGGCGATGCGCATGGTCACCGACACCATCGAGTTCGCGGCCAACGAGCTCCCGCGCTGGCACCCCGTCTCGATCTCCGGCTACCACATCCGCGAGGCCGGCAGCACCGCCGCGCAGGAGCTCGCCTTCACCCTCGCCGACGGCATCGCCTACGTGACGGCCGCCATCGAGCGCGGCCTCGACGTCGACAGCTTCGCGCCGCGCCTCTCCTTCTTCTTCGACGTGCACGTCGACTTCTTCGAGGAGGTGGCGAAGTTCCGCGCGGCGCGGCGCATCTGGGCGCGCGTGATGCGCGACCGCTTCGGCGCGAAGAAGCCCGAGAGCCTCAAGCTGCGCACGCACGCGCAGACCGCGGGCGTCTCGCTCACCGCGCAGCAGCCCTACAACAACGTCGCGCGCGTGGCCCTCCAGGCCCTCGCGGCGGTGCTCGGCGGCACCCAGTCGCTGCACACCAACTCCCTCGACGAGACCTACGCGCTGCCCACCGAGGAGGCCGTCACCATCGCGCTGCGCACCCAGCAGATCGTCGCCCACGAGACCGGCGTCGCGAACACCATCGACCCCCTCGGCGGCAGCTACCTCGTCGAGTGGATGACCAACAAGATCGAGGCCGACGCCCTCGAGTACATCCGCCGCATCGACGACATGGGCGGCATGCTCGAGGCCGTCGAGAAGGGCTACCCCCAGCGCGAGATCGCGGGCGCGGCCTACCGCTTCCAGCGGCAGATCGAGCGGCACGAGAAGGTGATGGTCGGGCTCAACGACTTCACCCAGAGCGGCGAGACGGCGCGCATCCCGACGCTCAAGGTCGACGAGGAGACGCAGCGGCTGCAGTGCGAGCGGCTCGCCGGGGTGAAGGCCGCGCGCGACCCCGCCCGCGTCGCCGCCGCCCTCGACGCCGTCCGCGCCGCCGCCCGCGGCACGACCAACCTCTGCCCGCCGATCATCGAGGCCGCCAAGGCCTACTGCACCGAGCAGGAGGTCTGCGACGTGCTCCGCGAGGTCTTCGGCACCCACACCGACCCGGCGGAGTTCTAAGAGGGTGAACGTCTCCGACCGCGCCGCCGGATCGACCCTGGAGGGCCGCTATCGCCTCGAGGCGAGGCTGTCGAACTGGGGCGTCGGCGAGGTCTGGCGGGCCGCCGACGCGCAGCGCCCGCGCACCACGGTGACGGTGAAGCTGCTGCCCGCGCCCACCACCCGCCGCGCCGAGCGCATGGGCGCGCTCAAGGTGCTCGGCGACCGCCTCGCGAAGCTGCCGCACCCCAACATCCTGCCCGTGCTCGAGGTCAACACCGCGGGCGCGCAGCCCTTCGTGGTCTACGAGTCCTGGGAGGGCGTCGGCCTCGGCGAGTGGCTCACCGCCGCGCGCGCGACCGCCGAGCCCACGTCGCTGCGCACCGTCGCGGCCATCGCCGACCGCGTGCTCGCCGCCGTGGGGGCCGGGCACCGCCAGCGCGCGCCCGGGTCGCTGG
>JAQBQI010000078.1 GCA_028287085.1 Myxococcaceae bacterium | reverse complement strand
GGCCCAGGCCGCCGGGTCGAGGCCCGGCCCCCCCAGCGCGAGGCGCTCGGGCGCGCCGCCGCCCGCGAAGACGCCGCCGTCGAGGTCGCGCACCACCTCGACGGCGACCCCCTCGGTGGCCAGCGCGGCCCGCCCGGCCGGCACGCTCCCGAGCAGCGTCACCCGGTGCCCGCGGCGCGCGAGGGCGACGGCCATCTCGCGCACGAAGGCCCCCGCGGAGGGGTCGCCGTCGTGCGGGAGGCTCGTCGTGAGCATCGCGATCGATCGGGGCCGCATGGCGGTCGGCGACTACCACGGACGGCCTCCCGGTCGCGCGGGAGCCGTTCTATAAACGCGGCCCATGTTCACCCGCATCCTCATCGCCAACCGCGGCGAGATCGCCGCCCGCATCGCCCGCACCTGCCGCCGCCTCGGCGTCGCGACCGTGGGCATCCACTCCGAGGCCGACGCCGACGCCCTGCACCCGTCGGTGATGGACGAGAGCCACCTCGTGGGCCCCGCCGCCGTGCGCGAGAGCTACATGAACGTCGCCGCCATCCTCGAGGTGGCGAAGCGCTCGGGCGCCCAGGCGGTGCACCCCGGTTACGGACTGCTCAGCGAGAAGTCGCACTTCGCGCGCGCCGTCCTCGACGCCGGCCTCGTCTGGATCGGCCCCTCCCCCGAGGCCCTCGACGCCCTCGGCGACAAGATGTTGTCGCGCGCCACGGCCATCGCCGCGGGCGTCTCGCCGGTGCCGGGCGCCAACGCGCCGGTGGAGTCGGCGGCCGAGGCCGAGGCGATCCTGGCGCGCATCGGCTACCCCGCGCTGGTGAAGCCCGTCGGCGGCGGGGGCGGCATCGGCATGCAGGTGGTGCGCGACGCCTCGGGCATCGAGCGCGCGATGAAGTCCGCGAGCGACCGGGCGGCGCAGTCCTTCGGCGACGCGCGGGTCTACGTCGAGCGCTACGTCGAGCGGCCGCGGCACATCGAGGTACAGATCTTCGGCGACACCCACGGCGAGGTCGTCGCCCTCGGCGAGCGCGAGTGCTCGCTCCAGCGGCGCCACCAGAAGATCGTCGAGGAGTCGCCCGCGCCCGCCTTCCACGGCGCCGACGGGGCGGTCTACCGCGAGCGCATCCTCGACGCCGCGGTGCGCATCGGGCGCGCCGCGAAGTACGTCGGGGCGGGCACCTGCGAGTTCATCTGGGACGAAGTCCGCAAGGAATTCTACTTCCTCGAGGTCAACTGCCGCATCCAGGTCGAGCACCCGGTCACCGAGATGGTCACCGGCCTCGACCTCGTCGAGCAGCAGATCCGCGTGGCGCTGGGCGAGGCGCTGCCCGCGGCGCTGCGCGACGTGACCCTCCGCGGCCACGCCGTCGAGGCGCGGCTCTACGCCGAAGACCCGGCCAAGGGCTTCATCCCGAAGCCGGGCGACGTGACCACCCTCGCGTGGCCCGCCGAGGTCGAAGGGTCGCTGCGCATCGACGCGGGCGTGCGCGCGCCCGGCAAGGTGACGCCCTACTACGACCCGATGATCGCGAAGATCATCGCGCACGCGCCCACCCGCGCCGAGGCGATCGCGAAGCTGGGCGAGGCGCTCGACGCGGTGCAGGTCGCGCCGCTGGTGACGAACCTCGCGTTCTTGAAGGCGGTGCTCAAGTCGGAGGAGTTCGCCGCGGGGGCCTACGACACGACCTTCGCGGAAGTGTTCGCGAAGCGGAAGTAGCGCCCCGACGAGACCGCTGCAGGTGAGGCGTCGGCCCTCTGCCAGTGCCCCTCGCCGCTCGGGGACGGGCCCCGCGCGTTCTACTAAGGCCGGGCGGCGCAGCGCCCCGCCGTGGTCGACTCGCAGGCGCAGAGCATCGCGTCGGCGCAGTCGTCGTCGACCAGGCACTCCGCGCCGATCGCCACCGACGGGCGCGGCGCCGTGACGCACGCACCCGCGTCGCGATCGCAGCGCAGCCGGCCCGGCAGCCCCGGCCGCGACGGGGTGCAGTCGCGGTCGACGGCGCAGCGATCGCCGGTCGTGCGCCCGCCCTCGGCGCAGAAGTCGCGGAGGTCGCCGCCCCCGGCGCTCGGCTGGTAGCGACGCATCTGCGCCTCGCGGTCGCAGCCGAAGCGACGCATGTCGCCGCAGCCGGCGGAGCAGGTCTCGTGGCGCGTCCAGCAGATGCCGTTCTGGTACGCGGCGCTGCACCGCCGCTCGTCGCAACAGTAGTAGGGCTGGCCCGGGGCCCAGCGCACGACGCCGCCCGAGCACTCGACCGCGAAGAAGCAGTCGACGTGCGCCCCGGGGTCGCAGGCCACGTTCATCGAGGCGTCGACGCCACCCTCGGCGGCGTCCGAGGCCGGCTCCGGGTCGTCGCAGCCGGCGAGGCCCGCGACGATCACCCACGCCGCGAGCGCGCGCTTCACGGCGCTACCGCAGCCAGATGGCGACCGAGCCCGTGCGGCTCGTGCCCGTCGCGTCCCACCACCCGAGGTGCCAGTAGGTGTGGGCGGCGCCGTCGGGCGCGCGCGGCCACGGGTAGCTGCGGAGGTAGCCCACGCCGGTGTAGTCCGACACGAAGTTCGGGCCCAGCGAGCCGTTGACGCAGTTGCTCGTGTCCATCACGCCGTACGAGGTCGGGTAGGTGTCCGTCCACGACACCGAGAGCGTGTTCTGGAAGACGTACCGCATCGCCCCGCTCGCGCTCGGGCCGCGCAGCGTGGTGATCAGCACCGGCACGCACGCGCCGCGCTCGGGCAGCGCCACGTAGGGGTTCGAGTTGAGGAAGTTCACCGTCGACGGCGACGGGATCGTGAACTTCGTCGCCACGTCGTACGCGACCGCGGGGCCGGTGAAGAAGTCCGCGTCGCTGCGCGAGAGCAGCATCTCGCGCGAGCGCCGCGCGACGGGCACCGCCGCCAGCGACGCCACGCCGCGCCGACCGAGGCCGTCGTACACGCCGCCCCCCGTCGCGAGGCTGTAGAGGTTGCGGATGCCGGTGTCGCTGTTGAGCGCCACCACGCTGCCGCGCGAGGCGTAGGCCACCAGGGTCCAGCCGCCGCCGTCGGTGGTCATGTCGCAGTACGCGTCGAAGGCCGCCACGCCGCCCGCCCCGTCGGGGTCGATCGAGTACACGCCGCTCGCCGCCGCGGGCAGCGTCTCGCGGATCGTCTGGCAGGTCGCGAAGGACCCGCAGCGCCCGCCCCCGCAGACGCCCGACGCGCAGGCCGCCCCGCACGCGCCGCAGTGCAGCGCGCTGGTCTGCGTGCTGGCCTCGCAGCCGTTGGCCGGGTTGGCGTCGCAGTCGGCGAAGCCCGCCCCGCAGGCCACGCCGCACGCGCCCGCCGCGCAG
>JAQBQI010000006.1 GCA_028287085.1 Myxococcaceae bacterium | reverse complement strand
CCCTCTCCATGAATGGTTCACTTCGGGACACATCTCCCGAAACCTCTTTGAAATCGATTCCTTGTCGTGGTGATCAGGTTTCCGCGTGCCTGTGATTCTGCGGCGCGATGTCGACGTGCGCGATCGGCCTCCGAGAGCTCTCCTGCGGGATGCTGCTCGCTGACACCCCGCTCGACCCCCGCGCTCTCGTCTCGCACATCTGGCAACCGTCCGACCTCCCGGACTCTCGGCTCTTCGTCCGTCTGCAGACGAGCGCGGCCCTGATGTTCGACCGCTTCGACGAGCCGACCGCGACCCACTCCCGCGCCGCCCGCCGCGGCTTTCAGCGCCTCTGCCACAATCCCCGCGTGGACGACGAACGCCTCGCCCGACGCGCGCGCGAGCGCACCCTGCAAGGGCTCCACGGCGTGGAGGTGCTCGTGCTCGCGTACGACACCACCGAGGTCGACAAGGTCGGCCCCGCGGAGCCCGACGACGCCGGGCCCCTGCGCTCCAACCGCTCGCGCGGCTACCTGGTCCACAGCTGCGTCGCCGTCGACCCCGCCCACCACGCGCTGCTCGGCGTCGTCGACACCCACGCCTGGACGCGCTCGTGGAACCTGCGCGGGCAGAATCACAAGTCGCGTGCGCCTCATCAGAAGGAGAGCAGCAAGTGGCGGCGCGGCATCCGCCGGGTCGTGCTCGCGCTTCAGGCCGCGGGCGTCCGCGCCACGGTGATCCACGCGCTCGACCGCGAGGGGGACGTCTACGAGAACTTCACCTTCGCCCGCCGGCACGGGCACCGGGTGGTGGTGCGCGCCGCGCAGGACCGCCGCATCGCCGAGAGCGAGGAGCACCTGTGGGCCTCCCTCGGCGGCCGCGAGGCGGCGCACTCGTTCGAGCACGAGGTGCGCACCGAGGTCTCGGCGGCCGCGCTCGCCGCCGCCAAGCGCCAGGGCGCCAGGGCGGTCGAGGCGCTGCGGGCGCGCGTGGCGAAGCTGCCCGCGCGACGCACCGCGACGGTGCACCTGCGCTTCGCGACCGTGACGCTGCTGCCGCCCGAGCGGCGCAAGCACCGGCCCAAGGCGGTGGCCGTGGCGGCGATCTCGGTGCGGGAGGACGACGCCCCGGCGGGGGTGGAGCCGATCGACTGGGTGCTGCTGACGACGTGCGCGGTGGGGAGCGTGGCGGAGGCGCTGGCGGTGATGGGCTTCTACGAGGATCGGTACCTGATCGAGCCGGTGCACCGGATCTGGAAGTCGGCGCTGCGGCTGGAGGACGAGCCGATCGCGGACGTGGCGAGCTTCCGCCGGCAGCTGGCGATCGTGATGCCGCTGGCGAGCCACATCGCGCAGTGGACGTACGCGGCGCGGGTGACGCCGCAGGCGCCGGCGTCCGCGCACGTCAGCGCCGAGGTGCTCGCGGGGCTCAAGGAGGCGTGCCGGTACCACGAACTGCCGCTGCCGCGGCGGGCGTGGACGATCAAGGACGTCGTCACGAAGCTCGCCGGCCTCGGCGGCTACGAGGTGCGTCCCGATCGCAAGCCGGGCTGGATCGTCCTCTGGCGTGGCTGGCGGAAGCTGCGCCGATTCATGGACCTCTTCGCCTACGCGCAAACCCGCAGAAAACAGGCGCCGCAGTGAGATGTGTCCCGAGGTGAACCATTCATGGAGAGGGCGGCGCGGCAGCGCGGGTGAGGTCTCAGTGCGCGACGCTGTCGCCCGGGTCGAAGCGCCACGCGTTGTAGCCGTCGGAGTGCTCGGCGAAGCGCGTGTCGGTGTACTCCTCGAAGGCGATGCGCCGCTCGAGCACGCCGGTCTGCATCATCAGGTCGCGCACCATGTCGAAGTCCTCGCGGCGGGGCGAGAGCGGCGAGTACATCACGCGGTCGAGGGGCTTCGTCAGCGCCCAGCGCAGCAGCCCGACGGGCTGGTGGAAGTAGTACCGCCCGACGAACTCCGCGGCGTACTCGCGGTGCGGCCTTCCGCCCTCGAGCCACGCGCCCGAGCGGGCGATGCCGTCGACCAGCGCCTGCACCGCCTCGGGGCGCTGGTCGATGACGTCCTGCCGCACGACCAGCACGCACGACATGAAGTCGGGCCAGTACTCGCGCGCGTTGAAGAGCACCCGCCCGAAGCCGCCCATCTCGGCCTGCGAGGGGTAGGGCTCGCCCATCGAGAAGGCGTCGATGGCGCCCACGGCGAGCGCGCTCGCGACGTCGGGCGGGGCCATCTCGACCATGTGCACGTCGCTGCCGCGCAGGCCGACGGTGGCCAGCGCGCGGAAGACGATGAGCCGCTCGTCGGAGAAGCGGCTCGGCACCGCGATGGTGCGACCGCGCAGGTCGGCGACCGAGTGGATGGGCCCGTTGCGCCGCACCACCACCGCGCTGCCGTAGCGGTGCCCGAGGTAGACGATCTTGATGGGCACGCCCTGCGCGACGAGCGCGATGGCCATCGGCGCCACGATGAAGCCCGCCTGCATCTCGTTGGCGATGAGCGCCTCCTTGATCTCGGGGAAGCCCTGGAACATGCGCGGGATGAAGAGGTTGCCGGCGGGGGTGTGCCGCGAGATGTAGTCGGTGACGGGGCAGGCGAGGTGGCAGGTGACCGAGATGTACGCGACGTTGAGCCGGCGCCGCGCGGGGGGGAGACGGTCGTTCATGACCGCCGACCAGTCGACGTTGAGCCAGAGGTGCAGCCCCGTGATGGAAGCCACCCAGACCAGCACCGCGAGCAGCGTGCGCCTCGAGTCGTTCACGGCTCCCTCTATCTCCCCGAGAATCCCCAGCGCAGCCAGCGGAGGCGCTCGACGCGACGCATCGCCACGTCGAGCGCGAGCCCGATCACGCCGATGAGGAGCATGCCGGCCACCACGAGGTCGTAGCGCTTGCCGGCGTTGCGCGCGTCGAGGATCAGGTAGCCGAGCCCCGAGTCGACGGCGATCATCTCGGCCGCGACGACGACGAGCCACGCGACGCCGAGCGCGAGGCGCAGGCCCGTGAGCAGCTGCGGCAGGATCGCCGGGAGGATGACGCGCGCCCAGAGCGCGAGGCCCGAGAAGCCGAAGTTCTGCGCGGCGCGCAGGTAGATCACCGGGATCGCGCGCACGGCGTTCATCGTCGAGACCACGATGGGGAAGAAGGACGCGAGGAAGATCAGGAAGATCGTCGAGAGGTTGGTGACCCCGAAGAAGACGATGGCGAGCGGGATCCACGCGAGGGGCGAGATGGGCCGCAGCACCTGCACGAGGGGGTTGAGCGCCGTGGCCGCGCCGCGGTAGCGGCCCATCACGCTGCCGAGGGGCACGCCGAGGAGCGTCGCGAGCAGGAAGCCCGAGCCGACGCGGAAGAGCGACGCGCCGATGTACGGGAAGAGCACCCCGCGGCGCGCGAGCTCGCGGACGCCCCGGGCGACCTTCTCGGGCGACGGGAAGATGCGCGTGTGCGTGTGGATGACGGCCCAGTGCCACGCCAGCAGGAGCGCGGCCGCGACGAGCAGCGGGAGCAGCACGGCCTCGGCGCGGCGGGAGGGGTTCATACCCGGTGGGCGATCCCGATTTCTTCGAAGATGCTGTCGCGGATCGCGAGGTAGCGCGGGTCGCTGAGGTCGCGGGGGTGCGGCAGGTCGACGTCGACGATCTTCTGGATGCGGCCCGGGCGGGCGGACATCACCGCGACGCGGTCGGCGAGCTGCACCGACTCCTCGATGTCGTGGGTGACGAAGAGGATGGTCTTCTTCTCGGCCGCCCAGATGCGCAGGAGCTCGGAGCGCATGGTGAGGCGGGTGATGGAGTCGAGCGCGCCGAAGGGCTCGTCGAGGTAGAGCACGTCGGGGTCGACGGCGAGGGCGCGGGCCACCTCGACGCGCTGCTTCATGCCGCCGGAGAGTTCCTGGGGGTAGGCGTCTTCGAAGCCCCGGAGGCCGACGAGGTTGACGTAGTTCGCGACGCGCGCACGCCGCTCGGCGGGGGGCAGGTCGTAGAGGCCGAAGCCGATGTTCTCGGCGACGGTGAGCCACGGCAGCACCCCGCGCTCCTGGAACACGAAGATGCGCCGCCGGTCGGGCCCGGTGACGGCCTCGCCGTCGATGCGCACCTCGCCGGCGGTGCCCTGCACGAAGCCGCCGATGATGTTGAGCAGGGTCGACTTGCCGCAGCCCGACGGGCCGACGATGCAGACGAACTCGCCCTCGCGCACGTCGAGGTCGATCTTGTCGAGCACCTGGATGGGCTTGTCGTGCGCGGGGTACGCCATGCTCACGCCGTGGACGGCGAGCTTGACCTTCGCGCGGCCGAGCGGCTTCGGGGCGCCGGCGCTCACGGGCGCGCCCCCTCGGCGGCGTCGGCGGTGTTGGCGGCGCCGTAGCTCCAGCGCAGGCCGTCGAAGCGCTCGACGCGGCGCATGACGACGTCGAGGCCGAGGCCCACCAGGCCGACCATCACCATGCCGGCGATGACCAGGTCGTAGCGGTTGCCCGCGTTGCGCGAGTCGATGATGAGGAACCCGAGGCCCGAGTTCACGGCGATCATTTCTGCGGCGACGACGACGAGCCACGCGATGCCGAGGGTGAGGCGCATGCCGACGACGAGGTCGGGCGTCACCGCGGGGAGCAGCACGCGGCGCACGAGCTGGTAGGACGAGAGCCCGAAGTTGCGCGCGACGTTGATGTGCGTGGCGTTGACGTTGGCCACGGCGTTCATCGACGCGACCGTGATGGGGAAGAACGAGCCGAGGAAGATGATGAACACCGCCGGGGGGTCGCCGACGCCGAACCACAGGATGGCGATGGGGATCCACGCGAGCGGGGAGATCGGGCGGAAGAGCTGGATGAAGGGGTCGAAGGTGCGCGCGGCGCGGCCCGACCAGCCGAGCAGGAGGCCCGCGGGGACGCCCAGCAGCACCCCGAGCAGGTAGCCCCAGGTCACGCGGAAGAGCGACGCGATGGTGTGCTTGAAGAGCGCCCCGGTGACGGCGAGCTCGGCGAGCCCGCGCGCCACGCGCCACGGGCTCGGGACGACGTGCGTCGACGAGAGGGCCACGGCGAGGGCCCAGACGGCCACGAAGGCCGCGAGGCCCGACAGCGACAGCAGCCAGCGCCGGAGGTCGCGCACCGGCGGCTCAGGCGCGCCGCGTGGCGTGGCGGACGGCGGCGAGGGCGGCGGCCACCACCTCGCCCTCGTTGCCCGGCACCATCGCCTCGCGGAACACCACCCGCCCGGCCCCCTCGCCGGGGACGATCACGCAGACGACGTTCTCGTCGTCGACGGAGAGCGCGCGCGCGGCCTGCCCGTGGGGGTCGGTCGCGAAGGGGAAGGAGAGCCCGAGGGCGCGGACGGTGCGCGCCGTGTCTTCGCGCGGGTCGAGCGTGAGGCCCCACACCGTCGCGCCGGCGGCGTCGAAGGCCGCAAGGTGGGCCTGCACCTCCGCGAGGGGCGTGGCGCAGGTCGGGCACCAGTGCTCGCGGTGGAAGGCCACCACCAGCGGGCCCCGCGCGAGGGCCTGCGCCGACTCCACCGCGGCGGCGCTGCCGTGCGGCGTGATCGCGAAGGCCGCGGGCGCGGGCGCGGGCAGGGGCACGGGCGCGGCGGCGTTGCGACGACACGCGGCCGCGGAGAGGGCGAGGACGGAGAGCGCGTCGCGACGGTCCATTGCCCGCACGCTAGGCGAAGCAAGGGAGCCCATGCAACGGGCTTGTCGCGCGCTCCGTCGGGTTGGTACGCATCGCGGGTGACGACCTACGCCGAGCTCAGCGACGCCTTCTCGCGGCACCTCTCCCTCGACGTCGCCCCGGTGGCGATCGCCTTCCTGCCGGGGCCCCCGGCGGGGGTGGCGGCCTTCGCGGGCGGCGCCCCGTCGGGCTGCAGCTTCTGGCGGCGCGCGGCCGAGCTCCCGGCGGGCGCGAGCGCCTTCGCGACGGCGCCCGCCGACCACCACGGCTGCCCGATCGGGAGCTACACGCACCGCATCGACCTCCCCGCCGGGCGGGCCGTCGAGCTCGGCGACACGCTCGGCGTCATGGCCGGGCTCGGCTACCTCTCGCTGGACGAGGTGCCCGGGATTCCGCGGCTCGCCGAGACCCCCGGCGCGGTCGTCTACTCGCGCCTGGCCGACGCGCCGGCCGCCCCCGACGTGGTGGTCTTCGCCGTGAAGCCCGGCGCGGCGATGCTGCTCGGCGAGGCGGTGATCGCCGCGAAGCTGCCGCGCACCAACGGCCCGCTCGCGCGCCCCACCTGCATGGCCCTGCCCGCGGCCGTGGCGGGCGGCGCCACGCAGTCGCTCGGCTGCGTGGGCAACCGCGTCTACACCGGCCTCTCCGACGCGCACCTCTACGAGGTCGTGCGCGGCCGCGACCTCGGGGCGCTGGCCGCCGCGCTGGCCACGGTGGCGTCCGCCAACGGCGCGCTGCGCGGCCACCACGAGGGCCGCAAGCGCGCGCTCACCGTCGTCGCCTGACGCCCGGCGATCAGCGCCGGTCGTAGGCGCAGCGGAAGCCCAGGTTGCGCTCGCGCGTGCCCCGCAGTCGCCGCTGCCGCGCCGTCGTCCGCGCCAGGAACATCGGCTGGTCGAAGGCCCCGCCCCGCACCACGCGCTCGCCCCCCTCGCGCGGCCCCCGCGGGTTCACCGCGCGCCCCGGGCCGTAGCCCGTCATGCGCAGCACCGGGCGCCCGAAGCGGTCGCCCACCACCTCCACCGCGGCCGCGTCGGCCACCCACTCCAGCGCGTTGCCCGCCATGTCGAGCGCGCCGTCGGGCGAGGCCCCGCTCGCGTAGCTCCCCACCGGCGCGGCCAGCGCGGCGCCGTCGTCGTCGTCGCGGCAGCCGGGCTCCACCGCGCCGTGGTTGTACCTCCCCGGGTCGTTGATCCAGCCCCAGGGGAAGGGCCGCCCGTCGCGGCCGCGCGCGGCGCGCTCCCACTCCGCCTCGGTGGGCAACCTTCCGCCCGCCCACGCGCAGTAGGCCGCCGCGTCGTCCCAGCGCACGCCCGTCACGGGCTGCGCCGCCCCGCCCGTCTGCGGCGTGCCCGGCGCGTCGAGCGGCGGCGCGCAGCCCCCGCACCGCACGCAGCGGTCGTAGGCCGCCACGGTCACCTCGGTGCGGTCGATGCCGTAGGCCGGCAGCCACGCCTCGTGGGCCATCACCTCGCCCGCGAAGTAGTCCGCCCCGCAGATCGACTCGTCGAAGCGCTCCACCTGGCAGAGCGCGAGCAGCGCGTTGAAGCCCGCGCCCACGCTCGGGTCGGTGGGCGCCCCGCCGCGGGCCTCGGCGAAGCGCTCGACGTCGCGCGCGCAGAGCGTGTGCGCCTGCTCGATCGCCGACGGGTCGGACCCCATCAGGAAGGCCCCGGCGACGACGCGCACCACGGGCGACGGCTCCGGCGTGACGACGCTTACCGTGCCCGGTATGGCGACGCTGGGCAGCGGCGACTGCGCCGAGGCCCACGCGCCGAGCAGCGACGCCGCGAGGGCGAGGGGGAGGGTGACGCGGGGGGGCGGGGGCGTGCGCGCGGGGCTCATCCGTCGGTGCGGGGATTGTTTACACCCGGTGGATGCAGCATAAGCAGCGCCGCCCCTATGACAGATACCCCTGAATCCAACGCTTTGCCCATCGAACGCGCCGGATACGTCGCGCTCGTGGGCCGCCCCAACGTGGGCAAGAGCACGCTGCTCAACGCCCTCGTAGGCGAGTCGCTCTCCATCGTCACCCCCAACCCCGAGACCACGCGCGACCGCGTGATGGCCGTCGTCACCCGCCCGCAGGGCCTCGCCGCCCAGCTCGTCATCGTCGACACCCCCGGAATCCACCGGCCGCACCGCAAGCTCGGCGAGTACATGAACGCCGAGGCCCGCGCCGCCGCCGAAGGAGCCGACGTGGTGGTGATGGTCGTCGACGCGAGCGACGGGCACGCGGGCCCGAGCCGCGAGGAGTACGTCCTCGAGGCGCTGTCGGGGGTGACCAAGAAGGTGTTCCTGGTGATCAACAAGATCGACCGGGTGAAGTCGCGCGAGGCGCTGCTGCCGCTCATCGAGGCGTACTCGAAGAAGCGCGAGTTCGCGGCCATCGTTCCGATCGCGGCGGAGAAGGACGACGGCATCGGGCACCTCATGCGCGCGCTGGCCGCCGAGCTCCCCGAGGGGCCGGCGCTCTTCGCCGACGACACGCTCACCGACCGGCCGGAGAAGTACTTCGTGGCCGAGCGCATCCGCGAGGCGGTCATCGGCGAGACGGGCGCCGAGGTGCCCTACGTCACGGCCGTGGAGATCGAGAGCTACGACGAGCGGCCGACGGTGCCGCGCATCCGGGCGGCGATCCACGTCGAGCGCGACGGGCAGAAGAAGATCCTGGTGGGCAGCGGCGGCGAGAAGATCAAGGCCATCGGGGCGCGCGCGCGGTCGAGCATCGAGCAGTTCCTCGGCAAGCAGGTGTTTCTGGAGTTGTGGGTGCAGGTCACGCCCGACTGGACGCGCAACGCCGACGCCTTGAAGACCCTCGGGTACGTGCAGGCAGAAAAGAGCGACGCGAAATGAGCCGCAGCGATCGGGCATCACTCCCCGCAGAGGTCCGGGTCGCCCGCGGCAACCGCCCGCTGGTGGCCATCGTGGGGCGCCCCAACGTGGGCAAGAGCACCCTCTTCAACCGCCTCGTCGGCAAGCACCTCGCCATCGTGCAGGACGAGCCCGGCGTGACGCGCGACCGGCACTTCGCCGACGCCGAGGTGCGCGGCCGCGCCTACGTGCTGGTCGACACCGGCGGCTTCGAGCACGACGCCAAGGACGCGATGATGTCCGGCGTGCGCGACCAGGTGAAGCTGGCCGTGGCCGAGGCCGACCTCGTGATCTTCGTGGCCGACGGCACCGTGCCGCTGACCGAGGCCGACCACGAGGCGCTCAAGCTGCTGCGCAAGGCGGGTCGGCCGGTGATCTACCTCGCCAACAAGGCCGACAGCGCCTCGCGCGCCATGGAGGCGATGGAGCTGTACCGCGCCGGCGCCGACCAGGTGATCGCGGTGAGCGCGCTGCACGGCCGCGGGCTGGTCGAGCTCGACGCCGCGCTCGAGAAGATGATGCCCGAGGACACCGCCGAGGACGTCCCGCTCGACGAGAACGTCGCGCGCGTCGCGGTGGTGGGCCGGCCCAACGCGGGCAAGAGCTCGCTCATCAACAAGCTCATCGGGAGCGAGCGCCTGCTCGTCACCGACGTGCCGGGCACGACGCGCGACGCCATCGACACGCTCGTGACCAAAGGGGACAAGCAGTACGTCTTCGTCGACACGGCGGGCATCCGGCGCAAGCGCTCGGTGTCGGCGCCCGTCGAGATGACCAGCGTGATGCAGGCCATCCGCGCGATGGAGCGCTGCGACGTCGTGGTGGTGCTCCTCGACGTGACCGAGAACCTCTCCGACCAGGACCTGCGCCTGATCGCGCTGGCCGAGGAGCGGGGGCGCGCGGTGATCCTCGGGCTCAACAAGGTCGACAAGGTCGACATGGCGACCGAGCGCAAGGCCGTGGCCGAGGCGCACCGCAAGCTGACCTTCGCGCCGTGGATCCCGATCCTGAAGATGTCGGCCAAGGCGGGGCGGGGCACGAGCAGCCTGCTGTCGATGGTCGACCGCGCGTGGGAGTCGCACGGCAAGCGCATCGGCACCGGCGAGGTGAACCGCTTCTTCGAGGAGGTCATCGAGAAGCACCCGCCGCCCGTGCACGCGGGCCGCTCGCCGCGCATCTACTACATCAGCCAGGTGGGGACGCACCCGCCGCGCTTCGCCGCGGTGGTGAACTACATCGAGGCGATGGCCGAGAGCTACGCGCGCTACATGCAGAACCAGCTGCGCGAGCGCTTCGGCTTCGAGGCGGTGCCGGTGCGCGTGAGCTTCAGGGCGAAGCGCAAGCGGGATGACCTGTCGGGGCCGCCGAAGCCCTCGATGCAGGCGAACAAGCCGCGCCGCGGCGGGTGAGCGCGGGGCGGAGGGCGGTGGCCCTCCCCCAACCCCCCTCCCAGATCTGGGAGGGGGGCTTGCAGAAGCGGACACGAGAGGGAGTTCGCACCGCCTCCGAAGCCCCTCCCAGACCTGGGACTGTTGGTTGACCTCATCTTGGTCGGCGAGAGCGGTGCGCAACCCGCTGATTCGCTGGGGTTCCGCGCGATGGCGCGTCACCCCAGGCAATCACAGGAGGGCCGCCCCGGGCATTGCCCGGGGCTCCAGTCGGGCGTCGCTGGGCGCACGTCTCGAAGCGACGCCCGTCCCCTGTCGCCACAACGCTTCCGCTCCGTGACTCATCGCACCCCGAGTGACACGAGCACGGTGACGTCCGACCGGAGCCCCGGGCAATGCCCGGGGCGGCCCTCCTGTGATTGCCTGGGGTGACGCGCCAGCGCGCGGAACCCCAGCGAATCAGCGGGTTGCACCGCGGTTTCCGCCTCTGAGATGAGGTCAGCCCTCAGGATCTGGGAGGGGGTTGGGGGAGGGCCACTACCGCGTCGGCCGCGCGATCCCCCGCGGCCCCGCCGGGCTTCGGAGATATCCTCCCTTGCCCGCCGATGCCCGAACGCCCCGCACGACCCGCGAAGTCCCGACGCAAGGCCGCCATCGCGCCGCGCCCCACCGACGGGCGCCCCGCGGGGGACGTCCAGTGGCTCTTCGGCTTCGGCTTCTCGGCGCGCCTCGACCCGGCGATCGCGACCCGCCTCAAGGACTTCGTAGGCGGCTTCGCCGAGGTGTCCGCCGAGGGCAGCACGGGCGAAAACTGGGTCGTCGCCGACGCGCAGCCCAAGGACTTCTGGAAGGCCTACGCGGGCCGCCACGAAGTGCTCACCGCCGACCAGATGGCGCGCGAGGGGCTGCTCGACGCCCCGCGCGACGAGCGCATGGCGGCGCTGCGCGAGGCCCTCGCCGCGCCCGGCTGGTTGAACTGGCAGCGCGTGGCGATGCTGCTCGGCTCGTGGCCCGCCGCGCAGGACCCGGGCGGCGCCCTCGACGAGGCCGAGCGCGCCCTCGCGGCGTGGCCCGACGCGACGCGGTCGGCGGTGGCGGCCTTCCTGCGGCGGCTCGACGCGGGCGACGCGACCCTCCACCGGCGTCTGGTGCGCAAGCTCGGCACGGGCTCGCTGGCGACGGAGCTCGCCCGCCACAGCCTCGACGCCGTCACCTCCCTCTACACCCACGATGTTCCCGGCCTCGAAGCGGCGCAGCACCGGCTCTCCCACCTCCGCGAGCTCTCCATCGGCGGCCGGGCCGAGGCCCACACGATGTTGCTCCGCTGCCCCGCGCTCACGGGGCTACGGCGCCTCGCGCTCTCCTTCCCGCGCTACACCGGCGCGCGCTGCGCACCCGACCTCGCGGCCCTGCTCGCCGCGCCGCACCTCGCCCACCTGAACGCGCTCGCCCTGGAGGGCTACGACCTCCCCGCGGCGTCGCTCGCGGCCTTCCTCGAAGGGCCGCAGCGCCTGGAGCACCTGCGCCTCCAGAACGCGTCGATCGAGGGCGCCGCCGGGGGCGCCGGCCTCGCGGGCCTGGCCGAGCGGCACCCGCTCCGCTCGCTGGAGCTCAACGACAACGCGCTCGGCCCGGCGGGCTTGCGGTCGCTGATGGCGTCGCGCGGGCTCGACGCACTGCACACGCTCGACCTGGCCTCGACTGTTCCAGGCGACGACGGGGCTCTCGCGCTCGCGGCCAACCCGCGGCTCGGCGCGCTGCGGTGGCTCAACCTCTCGACCACCGACCTGGAGGGCGCCCTGCACGACGACGCGGCCGTGGGCCTCGCGCGCTCGACGACGCTGGGCTCGCTGGAGACGCTCATCGTCAACGGGCAACCCCTCGGGGCGGAGGGGCTCGCCGCGCTGCTCGGGTCGACGTCGCTGCGCTCGCTGCGGGCGCTGGCGGCCTTCTGCCCCGCCGCCCGCTGGGACGAGCTCCTCGATCGCTGCGGCCGGGGCGAACCCGCGGCGCTGGAGCGCCTCGACCTGAGCTCCCTCAACGGCGGGGCGCGCGCCGGTGATTGGTCCCGCGCGACCTTCCTGCGGGGCGTGCGGCACCTCCGGGTCGAGGCCCTTCCCGGCGCGGAGTACGCCGGTCTCTTCGGCTGCGGTCACCTCGCCCGCGCCGAGGTGGTCATCCTCGGCGGCTGCTTCGTCGAGGCCGACGCGGCCCTCGAAGGGCTGCTGCGCGCGCCGCCGCTGCCGGCGCTGCGCTTCCTCTCGATGACGGGGTGGCGCATGGGCGCCGAGCAGGCCGCGGCCCTCGCGCGCTCACCGCTCGTGCAGTCGCTCCGGGGCGTGAACCTCTCGCCGTCGCACGTCGGCGAGAAGGTCGCGCGGGCCTTCCTCGACGCGGGCGTGGCCCTGGTGTCGACCCGCGCGTATCCCGAGCGCGCCGTCGACGAGCAGCGGCACTGGGATCACACCTTCCGCGACGCTCCCTGAACTCCGGCGGGCGAGGGCGCCCAGTCGAGGCCGGTCTCGCAGTCGACGTGGCGCAGCGAGACCCCCGTCGGGCGCACCTCGATCACCCCGAACACGATCGGCAGCGCGAACCTCCGCGGCCCCACCGAACCGGGGTTGAACAGCGTCAGCCCCCGGTCGTGCGCCGCGAAGGGAACGTGCGAGTGCCCGCACACCACCAGCCCCGCGCCGCACTCCCGCGCCCGGCGGCCGACGTCGGCGCGCACCCGCGTGCGGTCGACCGCGATGTGCGTCAGCAGCAGCGTCACCAGCGGCCCGCGCGCGCCGCGCACCTCGACGCGCACCACGTCGGGGAGCTCCGTCGCGCGCGCGTCGATGTTGCCGCGCACGGCCGTCACGGGCGCGTGCGCGGCCAGCGCGGCGAGCACCCCGAGCTCGCCGATGTCGCCCGCGTGCAGGATGCGGTGCGGCGCCAGCGCGCGCAGCCGCTCGGACAGCGCGGGGTGCGGCGACGAGTGCGTGTCGGCGACCACCGCGATGCGCAGCAGGTCGCCGGTGAGCGCGAAGGTCTCGCTCGTCAACACGAGCGCCGGCGCGGGGGCGGGCCTCACCGGACGAGGTCGAGCAGGCCCACCCAGACGGGCACCAGCAGCACGCCGAGGGGGAGCGCCCAGAGCACCGCGCGCCCCAGCTCCTGGTCGAGGGGGCGGATGATCACCCGATCGATGACGTCGTGGCGCGCGTAGGCGCCGGAGGTGGGTGTCGTCGGCGGCTGGAAGGTCGGCGTCCGGTACGGCATCGGATTCAATGCTTAGCCCGCGGCGGGCGCGGGCTCCACCCGGGGCGGTGTCCGCTATCGTCGCGTCGCCATGAAGCTCGCCCGCCTGCTCGACCTCGACCGCACCGTGCGCGTCGTGGGCTTCGACGACGCCCCCTTCGCCCGCAAGGCCGGCGCCGCCGTGCCCATCGCCGGCGTCGTCTGCGCCGACACCCGCTTCGAGGGCATGCTCTGGGGACGCGCCCGCCGCGACGGCTTCAACGCCACCGACGCCATCGCGGCCATGCTCGACGGCAGCAAGTTTCTCGACCAGGTGCGCGTGGTGCTGCTCGACGGCGTCGCGGTCGGCGGCTTCAACGTCATCGACCTGCCCGCGCTCCACGCGCGCACCGGGCTGCCGGTGGTGGCTGTCATGCGCCGCGCGCCCGACCTCGACGCCGTACACGCCGCCATCCGGCGACTGCCCAGCGCCGCGCGCCGCCTCGCGGTGCTCGCGCGGGCCGGCGAGATCCACCAGGGCGGCGGCTTCACCTTCCAGGTGCACGGGGAGGAGCCCGAGGTCACCGCCCGCCTCCTCGCGCGCTTCACCCGCGAGGGCAGGGTGCCCGAGGCGCTGCGCATCGCGCACCTCGTCGGCGCCGCCGTGGTGCTCGGACAGAGCGGCCGTCAGGCGTAGTCGCTCAGCGCTTGGTCTGCGAGCGCTGGGCGCGGGCGCTCGGGCTGCGAACCTGGGCCTTCACCGCGGTGGTCTTGCTGGTCGCGCCCTTGAGGTGGCTGGTCGAGCCGCGCGTCGACTTGCGGCTCGGCGTGGCGCCGGGCTCGTGGGTCTCGAGCGCGGCGGGCGTGTCCTGCGACTGGCGCTTCAGGTTGCTGGGGCCGTCCTGCTCGCCGTCGATCTTGTCGTCCCAGATGCGCTCGGTGCGCACGTTGGGGATGCCCTCGGGGCGCTCGGTGGTGGTGCTCGCCTCCTCGTCGCTGGTCACGCGACCCCGCGAGACGTCGTGGTTGTTGCCGGTCGGCCGGACGGGCGGTGCCTTGCTCATCGTGTCCTCCGTCTGTCTGTCGGCGCACTCCGCGCCACGGCCGATGTGGAGCCGACCCCACCGCGCCGCAATCCGCGGCGCGGGCGCCCCGAGGCGGCGTTGACAGCGCGCCGCCCGGCCGCCTATCCCGTGCCCACCCGAAAACGGCGGACCGGTTCTGGTGAGCCCCGGTCACTCCCACGCTGGGAGCGCTTCGACCCCCGACCGACGGGTGAGTTGCCTGGGCCGAAGGCACCCGCGTGCCCGAAAGCCGCCCATGCAGCTCAATCACATCGATCTCCAGGTCACCGACGTCGTCCGCTCGGCCGCGTTCTTCGCGCGCTACTTCGGCTTCCGCCAGACCTCCAACCCCGCCTCGCCCGCCATCGCGATCCTCGCGGGCGACGGGGGCGTCGTGCTGGTGTTGCAGCGCCGCACCGACGCCGCGCCGTGGCCCGACGGGTTCCACGTGGGCTTCCTCGTCGAGGACGCCGCGACGGTGCACGCCTTCCGCGACGCCGCGCACGCCGACGGCTGCGAGGTGTCGCCCGTCGTCACCAACGGCCGCGGCACGATGACGTATTGCCGCCACGACGGCTTCCTCGTCGAAGTGGGCGTGCGCCGCGCGGGGTGAGCTCGCCGGTCGCCGGACCGGGGTTGGTCGCGTCCCGCGCCTGCACCCCGGGCAAGAGAAAGCAGGCGCCCCTCCGGGGCTTCCGGAAGGCCGTCACGACGGCCCCTCGGGAACAACGAGCAACCACCGACGCC
>JAQBQI010000029.1 GCA_028287085.1 Myxococcaceae bacterium | reverse complement strand
CGAGGGCCGCGCCGAGCGCGTGTGGCTGCGCACGCGGGAGCACCTCGCGCTGGTGCTGGCGTCGCTGCTGGCGGCGGTGCTGTGCGCGGTCCCGCTGGGGGTGGCGGCGGCGAAGCGCCCGCGGCTCGGCACGCTCGTCCTGGGCGCGGCGGGGGTTCTACAGACGGTGCCCTCCCTGGCGTTGCTGGTGCTGCTCATTCCGGTGCTGGGCATCGGCGCGGCGCCCGCGGTGGCGGCGCTCTTCCTCTACTCGCTGCTGCCCATCGTGCAGAACACCGTGGCGGGGCTGCGCGGCATCGCGCCGGCGCTGCGCGAGAGCGCCGAGGCGCTGGGCCTGCCGCCCTTCGCGCGGCTGCGGCTGGTCGAGCTGCCGCTGGCGCTGCCGTCGATATTGGCGGGCGTGAAGACGGCGGCGGTGATCAACGTGGGCACCGCGACGCTGGGCGCGATGGTGGGGGCCGGGGGCTACGGGCAGCCGATCCTGCGGGGCATCCGGCTCGACTCGACGGCGACCATCATGGAGGGCGCGCTGCCCGCCGCGGCGCTGGCGCTGGTGACGCAGGCGCTCTTCGCGTGGGTCGAGCGGGCCGCGGTGCCGCGCGCGCTGCGCGGGGGGTGACCGTCACTCGGGCCTGTCGACCGCCGGCGCGGTTGGGGCGCGCTGTGGCCCTCCCCCCAACCCCCTCCCAGAACTGGAACTGATGGTTGACCTCATCCTGGTCGGCGAGAGTGGTGCGCAACCCGCTAATTCGCTGGGGTTCCGCGCGATGGCGCGTCACCCCAGCGAAGCCAGCGGATCGCACCACCCTCTCCGCTTCCGAAATGAGGTCAACCAGCAGGGCCTGGGAGGGGGTTGGGGGAGGGCCGCAGCCCCCGCCTCGTCCCTCACGCAGCCGTCACTCCTCGCCGGGCGCGAGGTCGAGCTCGGGGTAGCGCCGGAAGATGCCGTCCTGGTTGAAGGGGATGCGCCGCGGCGACGCGAGGTAGGCCGCCACCCCCGGCCGCGCCGCCACCCGGTCGTGCAGCGCCACCACCCGCGGAACCTTCGGCTCGACGTCGGCCATCGCGCGCGGGAAGGCGTACCGCAGCCCCTCGACGACCTGGAAGAGTGACAGGTCGACGTAGGTCACCGTCGGCCCGACGAGCTGGGGCCCCGCCCCGTTGCGCAGCAGCGAGCCCTCGAAGTACCCCAGGAACTTCAGCAGCCGGTGCAGCATGAAGCTCGCCGTGCGCCGGCGGGCCTCCTTCTTCTGGTCCTCGTAGTAGAGCGAGGTGCTGACGGGGTGGTGGGTGTCGTGCACCTCGGCCACGAGGTCGGCCACCGTCAGCTGCAGCTGCAGCGCGCGGTGCCGCCCCGCCTCGTCGGCGGGCCCGAGCCCGATCTTCGGCCCGAGGTAGTCGAGGATGTTGGCCACCTGCGCGATGACCAGCGCCCCGTGCCGCAGCACCGGCGGCGCGAAGGGCGCCGTGCCCTCGAAGCCCTCGCCGTGCAGCACGCGGTTGATCGCCTGCACCCCGCCCTTGCCGCGCGCGACGTCGACGTAGTCCGCGCCCGCGTCTTCGAGCGCGAGCCGGATGAACTCCCCCCGCCCCTGGATGCTCGGCCAATAGATCAACTCGTATTGCATCGATGATCCTCCGTCGGGCGATCGCTACGGCATCGCGGGCCGAGCGTCCATCGCTCCGTGGGGCTGGCGACGGGCATCCCACTGCCGCAAGCGGTGGAGTAACCCCTTCCCCGCCGATGGCGTAGAGGTGTCCGCGTGAGACGAGATTCAACCCGCGGGCGTCGCGAAAGCCTCGCCGCCGACCTGCTGACGGCGCGTCGCGAGACCGACGCCCTCTTCGCTCGGCTCACGCCCGCGGCGCTGCTCGCGCGCCCCATCGCCGAGCGCCACCGCCTCGTCTTCTACCTCGGCCACCTCGACGCCTTCGACTGGAACCTCCTCGTCCGCGACTGCCTCCACGCCCCGCCCCGCCACCCGGAGTTCGAGCGCCTCTTCGCCTTCGGCATCGACCCCGTCCACGGCGACCTCCCCCGCGACACCGCCAGCGACTGGCCCGCCGCCGCCGCCATCCGCCAGTGGGTCGCCGCCGCCCGCGTCGACGTCGACCAGGCCGTCGCCACCGCCCCCCTCACGGGCTGGCTCACCGACGGTTGGGCCGCCCGCCTCGCCGTCGAGCACCGCCTCATGCACGCCGAGACGCTCGCCTACCTCCTGCACCGCCTGCCGCCCTCGTCACTCCACCCGCAGCCCGTCACCCGCCACGACGCCGTCACTCCGCCGCCGGTCAGCCTCGTCGACGTGCCCGCCGGGCGCGCCACCCTCGGCCTCGCCCGCGCCGACGCCCCCTACGCCGGCTGGGACAACGAGTACGACGAGCACGCCGTCGACGTGCCGGCCTTCCGCATCCAGTCGCACAAGGTCACCAACGCCGACTGGGCTCGCTTCGTCGAGGCCGGGGGCTACCGCGACGACGCCCTCTGGGGCGACGACGACCGCGCCTGGCGCGACCGCGAGCGCGTCGAACACCCCGCCTTCTGGACGCGCCGCGACGGCCGCTGGTGGTGGCGCGGCATGTTCGGCGAGGTGCCGCTGCCCCCGGCCACGCCCGTGTACGTCAGCCACGCCGAGGCCCGCGCCTACGCCCGCTGGCGCGGTCTGTCACTCCCCACCGAGGCCCAGTGGCACCGCGCCGCCTACGCCACTCGCGACGGACACGAGCGCCGCTTCCCCTGGGGCGATGGCCCCCCCGTCGCGGGGCTGCACGGCAATTTCGGCTTCGCCCACGACGACCCCACCCCCGTCGGCGCCCACCCCGCCGGCCGCAGCGCCCTCGGCGTCGACGAGATGCTCGGCAACGGCTGGGAGTGGACCGACTCGCCCTTCGTCCCCTTCCCCGGCTTCGCCCCGCTGCCCTTCTACCAGGGCTACTCGGCCGACTTCTTCGACGGCCGCCACTTCGTGCTCAAGGGCGCCTCGCCCCGCACCGCGACGGCCTTCCTGCGGCGCTCGTTTCGCAACTGGTTTCAGCCGCATTACCCGCACGTGTATGCGACGCTACGCTGCGTCGACGACGGGAGACCCGCGTGACCGACCCCCCCATCGCCGAAGCCATCCTCCGCGGCCTGCGCGCGCGCCCGAAGACCCTCCCGACCTTCCTGCTCTACGACGCCCTCGGCTCGGCCCTCTTCGAGGCCATCACCGAGCTGCCCGAGTACGGCCTCACCCGCGCCGACCTGCGCGTCATCGAGGCCCACCGCGCCGACGTCGTGCGCGCGCTCCCGGGGCCCCTCGACGTCGTCGAGCTCGGCCCCGGCGGCGGGCGCAAGGCCGCCCTCTTCCTGCGCGCCGTCACGGCCGTCCAGGCGCGCACCGTCTTCACCGCCATCGACGTGTCGGCCTCCGCGCTGCGCGAGTGTCAGCGCGCCCTCGAGCAGCTCGACGGCGTCGAGGTGCGCAGCGTCGAGGCCACCTACCTCGACGGGCTGCGCCGCGCCGGCCGCGTCGAGGGGGCCCGGCGCCTCGTGCTCTTCCTCGGCAGCAACCTGTCGAACTTCGACCGCCGCGACGCGCTCGCCTTCCTGCGCGACGTGCGCGCGACGCTGTCGCCCGGCGACGCCCTGCTGCTCGCCACCGACCTCGAGAAGCCCGCCGCCGAGCTGCTGCCCGCCTACGACGACGCGCTCGGGGTGACGGCCGCCTTCAACCGCAACCTGCTGGTGCGCCTCAACCGCGAGCACGGCGCCGACTTCCCCATCGCCGATTTCGCCCACGAGGCCCGCTGGAACGCCCCCGAACGCCGCATCGAGATGCACCTCGTGGCGCGCCGCGCGTGCGAGGTGCGCCTGCTCGGCGCGGCCGTCAGCTTCGCCGCGGGGGAGTCGATCTGGACCGAGTCGAGCCACCGCTTTCGCGTCGACGAGCTGCGCGCCTGGGCCGACGAGTCGGGCTACACCTGCGCCGAGCAGTGGACCGACCAGCGCTGGCCCTTCGCCCACTCGCTCTTCCTGGCCCGCTGACACTCCCTGCAACCCGAAGGAACAACCCACCGAATGACCACCAGGCGCGCTGAATGGAACGGGGCCGTGCTGGCCGAGTCCGACGACATCGAGATGGTCGAGGGCAACGCGTACTTCCCCGAAGCGTCGCTGCGGCGCGAGCACTTCGCCCCGAGCGACACCCACACCGTCTGCGGGTGGAAGGGCACCGCCAGCTACTACTCCGTCACCGCCGGCGGGAAGACCAACCCCGACGCCGCGTGGTTCTACCCGGAGCCCAAGGACGCGGCGAAGCAGATCCGCGGGCGCGTGGCCTTCTGGAAGGGCGTCACCGTCCGCGACGTGTGACCGGCGGGCGGCGGGCCAGCAGTACAAACTGACGTGGGGCCCTTGTCATCTCGGGGTGTCGCGGTGCTACGCTGGGCCCCGTGGCAGGCGTCGCAGACCGCATCCGCAAGATCCTGGAGGAGCACGGCTGGAGCGAGCGCGAGCTGGCCCGCCGGTCGGGCTTCCCCACGCCGTCGCAGCTCAACGGCATCCTGCGCAACCTCGCGCGCGACGAGGGCGCGGTCGAGCGCGCGACGCTGAAGCGCATCGCCGACGGGGCGGGCGTGTCCGAGCGCTGGCTGCTGCTGGGCGAGGGGTCGCCGGGCGACGACGAGGCGGCGCGCGGGCCGACGTCGCGCGACAGCGTGCGCCCGCACCTGCTCAACGCGATCGGCTTCGACGACGCGCTGGCCGAGGCGAAGCGGCGCGAGCCGAAGATCCGCGCGCACGCCTGGGAGGCCGTGGCGGGCAGCTCGCGGTACATCCTCCGGGGCATCGTCACGGCCGACGACGTCATCAAGCTGGCGCGCGTCGCCGAAGAGCTGGCCGACCCGGCGCGCCTCGAGGCCGCCCTCGAAGCGCAGACCGCCCGCGTGCGCGAGCTCGAGGCCCAGATGGCCCGCGACCTCGCCGACCGCAAGGCCGCCGCCGCCCGCCGCGCGACGAAGAAGACCTCGCGCGGGCGCTGACATTCCCTGACCGCTGTCTGTCGCGTCTGTCCTGGGTATCCAGCGCAACGCGAACGGCGGCGCGGGGCCGACGCGGGCCGCCACTCGGGCGCCGCGCCGTTAGAGTAGGGACGTGCCGATTCGCCGCCGCCGCAAGCTCCCGTCACCCGCGTACGCCGAGGTCCACGCGATCCTCGAGCGGCCGTGGCTGGTCGACGTCGGGCTGCTCGAGGGCATCGCCAACGACGTGCACGAGCGCACCGACCTGCTCGACCCCTTCGCGCGGGGGTCGGGCCAGATCCTCGCGGCGCACCTGGGCTACCTGGTGATCCCGCGCGACGACGTCGGCTGCGGCGTCGGGGGGCTGCTGCCGCGCGTGCTGCTCGTACGCTCCAGCGCCGACGACCTGCGCTGGAACCTCCGGGTGCTCCACGAGCTCGCCCACGCCCTGCTCGACGAGGAGTGCGCCCAGCACAGCCACGCCGACGTCTGGGCGCTCACGCTGGCGCTGGCCATCCCGCGGCGGCGCTTCCGGCAGCACCAGGACGCGCGCCACGTCCCGCGCTGGGCGGTGGCGCTGCGGCGCCTCACCGCGCGGGCCGTCGCCCGGGCGGCGTAGCCGAGTGACAGCGTGGACGTGACCTCACCCGCGCGCGTCGTGACGAACGTTGACATTCACAGGTGACGGATCTACTGAGGTGACTGTCCGGGTGTTCAGGTGCCGCGCGGGGCGCTTGCGAGCGGGCGGTGAGGGTGAGCGTGATGACTCCCAGGGCGGCGTCGGGGATCGATCGGACGGCGGGGCGCGCGCGGCTGCCGGTGCTGCGGGAGCTCGGGTCGGCGCGGCGGCCGCGCTCGCTGC